>CALXOI010000061.1 GCA_944389965.1 uncultured Treponema sp. | reverse complement strand
AAACAGAACGGAAAGGAAACAGGTGACGGACAGACGAAAATCGTGTATAATATAAATGCGTTTGAAAAAGCGGAGGACCGGGGCAGAGGGCGTTGCTGAAGTATCTGTCTACGGCGGCGGTTGCCGGATATACGCCTACCGTTAAAAGCGTCAAATTTTTGACAAAATGAGTGCAGTGTAATACCGGCGACGTGTCTGGTGCCGGGAATAGTTTGCAACGAATCTGATTGTAGTGGGTTAGAAAAGACAGCTTCTGGAACCTGCTTTGATTTTGGTAAAGTAAAATCAATATTTTTAATCGAATAAATTTGAAATCCCCTGCAGCCGGTTACTCTTCGTACGGTGTAGGTTTGAACTGTCTGTTCAATTTTGTTTTTGCATGGAGTTTTTTTGCGTTCAGCCGCCGTTCTTTGATTCCACGGGGAACAGATGTTTTTTTCCGCTTTGCCGGAAGCCGGGCTGCAGTAACAATCAATTGTTCCATCCGGGCTAGGGCAGTTATTCTGTTTTGTTCCCGGCTGCGTTGTTCTTGAACAGTTACATGAATGGTTCCGGCTCCTGTGATTTTTCCGGCAAGATTTCTGCGCAGTTGCTGCATTTCGGCAGAAGACAAACCGTTTAATGTATTCAGCTGGATAAAGGCATGTACTTTTGTTTGAACTTTGTTCACATTTTGTCCTCCGTTCCCGCCGGAACAGGTATAGGAAAAGGTTATATGTTCAGCAATGGATGAAGCAAGGAGTTCTTTATGCATTGATGTATCCGGTTATTGAGGCAGCAGATAACTGAGCACAGTGGTAACGGTATAGGCAGCCAGCAGCATGAATCCAACTGGCCGCTTTAACGAATTTTTTGAGAATAATACCCCGCAACGGAATACAATCAGTACAAACAACATGGATGGAAACAGCAGCCGGAAAAAACGGGGTTCTACTGTCAGACCACCGGGGGTGACTGCCGCCGATGCACCGATAACAAACAGCACATTCAAAATATCTGCACCGATAATGTTACCGATTGCCAAGTCTCCATGCCCTTTCCGTGCGGCTGTGACAGCGGTAATCAATTCCGGCAGGGATGTACCGAATGCAATCAGGGTAGCAGCAATGATTGTCTCGGGGATGTGCAGTCTCAGGGCAATTTCCTGAACCGCTGGAATCAATATTTTTGAAGATCCGATAACAAGTACGGCACCTGCTGCCAGTTTCAATAGAATCACTGTTGCATGTTCTTCGGATTTTGCTGTTGTTTCTTCGGTGTCGTCAAGCCGGGATACGCCGGTGATAGTGTACAATATATATATTACGAGCAGTCCCAGAAAGATAAACCCCATAAAGCGGGGCACTGTTCCTCCGTCGGTAAAGGAACGTATGCCTCCTCCGGCCACAAATGATGTTATTACCAGCAGAATACCGGCAGCCAACTGGAGCCATCCCTGCCGGTTCACCACTGCTTTTTTGAACGGCAGCGGTTTTATAAAGGCTGCAATTCCCAGAATAAGACCGGTGTCGCAGATAATGGAACCCACTGCGTTACCCATGGCGAGTCCCGGAGAACCGTTCAGGGCAGACATCACGGATACGGTTACTTCCGGCAGTGTCGTTCCAAGACTTACTATCGTTGCTCCTATAAGCATTTTGGGAACACCCCATTTTAATGACAAAGATACTGCCTGATCTACCAGCAAATCTGCACCTTTACTCAAGATAAACAAAGCGGCTGCGGTGATGGCCAGCAGCAGAATCATTCCTCCGGTTCCTTGGGGCACTGTATTCACCAGTCGTATTATGTATTCATCAATCATATTTTAAATATAGTTATTCAAAAACAGCGTGACAAGATACTGATGGATAAGACGGGATTGACGGAGAAAATATATATATGCTATATTCCAGCCCATGACTACTATTATGGAAACCATTTATTTTGCTGGGTTGTTGTCTGCTGCTGGTTTTTACAGGATGCAGGCATGCTGTCTCTCCGTCTGCCGGAAAAAGTACGGTTCAGGAAAAAAATACTGAACAGGATACAAAAAAAGATACACCGTCTGATTCCCAGTCTGAATCCGGAGACATTTCGGAAAACCCCGGCTTGAAAACAGCCGTATATACGGCGGAAAAAGGAATCCTTACCGTAACCGAATCAGGAGTCCTCCCGGAAGAAGCCGTTACGGAAGCCTTGTCCGGAGGAACAAACCTTACGGTAAAAGGCCCCCTTATTCCGGAAAATTACAAGCTGTTCAAAGGAAAAGGTATCACCAGCCTTGATCTTTCCGGTGTAACAGACCTTTCCCAAGGGACTGTCTCCGTTTCAATGAGTGCAGAAGGAAGTTTCGATTATAACGATTTTGTTCCGGTAAATTTTTATGCTGATACATCAATACAAACCATTGTTCTGCCGGATTCGGCAAAAGTCCTCCCCGAGTGCGCCTTTACCGGATGATCTTCCCTTGTTTCGGTAACAGGAAATTCCCTGGAAGTAATCGGGTACAGTGCATTTTACGGAACAGCACTTCAAACAGCAGAATTCCCCAAAGCCAGGGAAATCGGATACAATGCCTTTGCCGGCTGCCGTAAACTGGAAACCCTTAAACTCCCATCGGCAGAAAAATTGGGGAACGACCTTTTATACTTCGGAGGAAACGGAAACCTTTCCATTACCCTTCCGGCAACGCTGCAAATACCTCAAAAGCCCGAACAAATCAACGGGGAAGATCCGTCCCATGCCTTCCGTGGAATAAATACAGAAACCGTCACATTAATCCTTTCCGGAAACCCGGAAAATCCCCCTGTAGACAAAAATTGGCAGGGCTATACTTGGAAAGAAATACTTTCTTCAGAATAAGACCTTAGCCCCGCCAAAGATTATCGGCAAACCAAAAATAAATCTTGTACAACAAAGGCCTGCACTTCAATCCCCTGGTTTTCCGGGGGATTTTTTTTTGCCTTTTGTTTTTTGGGATGTTTTCCGGCGGTTTGTTTTGTAGCACAGAGCTCAGCTTTTTCTGGCACAGAGCTTTGCTTTTGCTCCGGTAAAAAGGTAAAAATCCGCCCTTAACACAAGATAGTCCACGTAAATTTCCGGGGGGTGTGGCACTTTGTGCCACCGGGCTTTCCGGGGTTCCGCTTCCGCTCCAGCCTCCCCGCTCCGCTTGCGGAGTCCGGCTCCGCCGCCCCTCCAATCCCTCACCCGGCTCCGCCTTTTTTACAAACGGAAGTGCCGGTGCATCCGTTTTTTCATTTATGCGGATTAGCGGGGATCAGGTCGAAAGATTCAATTATAACTGTTCACATAAAATGCTTTCCGGGAAGCATGTTTTATGTAGAAAACAGATATTTACACTTTTCCTCCCGGACAGTATGCGCTTGTCTCGAAAATATTTCTGTTGTCCGGCAGTACGTGCCGTAACCGTATTGGTACGGCTGCGGGATTTAACAATCTGCACAGATTTCTGTATAATGTTACGGGTTGTTTTCCAGCCATTTCTGCAATGCCTGCACTGCAGAAGGAAATGCAATCGGCAGCCGGGCAATGTCTTCTTTTGTGCGGACAGATTCCAGGACAAAGCCGGTGACTTCTCCCTTTTGCGGTGTCAGGTATTCCAACAGGTTGCCCTCCGCCTGTTTTACCGGAAGTTTTCCGGTAAAGAAAATATCACAGGTTTTGTAAACCATTTGTTTATATTCATATGTATTCGGACTGCTGCACAGAAATGATAATTGTTCCGGCTCTATACCCGCTTCTTCTTTGCATTCTCTGCGGGCAGCTGATTCGGCACTTTCGTCTGGGTCTACGAAACCGCCGGGGAGTGCCAGATATCCTTTACGGGGTTCTTTTTCCCGGACAATAAACAGTACCCGGTTATCTTTGTCCCGGAGAATTGTAGCAACGGATGCCGCCACATTGTTATACAAATCAAACCCGCAGGATTCGCACACCCAGTGGCGGCAGTTCCGATATTCCAGTGTCCCTTTTGTACCGCACCGGGGACAATACATAAATTCCATATCTTTTTCAGCCATACGTTGCTCCTTTTCAAATAATACTTGCCGGCAGTCTGTGTTCCTGTGACAGAACCGCTGCTTTTGTTGGTTGCAGTCGCTTATTTTCTTCTATTATATAATGTAATTTATCGCCTGAAGCAGAAATGCTGCAGTTAGAACCTCCGGTTTGCCGTTTTAAATGCCTCCGTAATAGGGGTACAAGTTTACCGTTGTTTTTATGCGCGTTGCCGGGCTTTTCCCGCCGGCTGTATTCATGCTTGTTTTCACTGCTTCAGCCCTATGAATAATACCGGGCAGTCAATGCGTCAGCTAGTATTCCTGCCCGTTTCAGTGCCCGCAGAAACAACGGTACAATCAGCGGTATCATGATGCGTATACGAGCTGCCGCGGATTTTGCGGAACCGAGTCCTCCCCGGATAAGCTGCACTTTGATAATCAGCGCCGCTTCTTCTGCCAGCAGCGGGATAAACCGGAATACGATTCCCGCAGTCAGTGTTACGTGCCGTACGGGAATACCGCATTTGCCCAATGGTTTTAGCAATGTTTCCAGCCCGTCCAGAACTTCCTGCTCCGTGATGGAATAGGTAAAAATTGCGGCTGCAGTAAATGCTCCTGCCAAATGGAGTACGGTCAGTATTCCTGCTGTGAGTTTTCCGGGTGTTACCGTAAAAAAACCGGCTGTCCAGAGTGGCGTTTCATCCGGGGAAACCGGAAGAAAAAACATCTGGAAAATAAAAAATAACAGCATCCAGGGTAGAATAATTGCAAATGAACGCAAAAGCCGCCGGAACGGATAGCGGGCACAGACTGCATATATCAGTGTAAGTACAAAAGCCCCTGCTGACAGGGGAACAGTACGGACCGTAAATGCCCCAATAAACAGCACCAGAAAAAGCAGGTATTTTACTGCAGCCGGCAGCCGGTGAACCAGGGATGTCTGTTTACCGGTTGCCGGTATACCGCAGTTATGGAGAAACGTTATCAGCTGGATGCCGGAAAGGGGCGGTTGTTCCGGAAGTACCGGTATTTTTTCCGCTTGAGTATGGGCTGGACAATCAGTTCCGGTTGTGGAACCGGATGCGTTTCCGCTAAATCTGGAGGGTGTACCGTGTTCGGGTATCTTTGTATTGCCAGGGGATTCCGTCTGCTTTCCGGTGGTATGCGGGGTGCGGGAACCGGCCGCAGCAACAGGAATATTTCCGTCCAGATGTATTTCTATGTCTGCCGCTGCGGCTTCTTCCTGCCGGTGGGTGGAAAATACCACGGTCTTACCTGCCGCTGTCAGTTTCCGGAGTAATGACAGCATATTCCGCCTGCTGACCGGATCCAGTCCGGCTGTCGGTTCGTCAAAAAGCAGTACCGGTGCATCCAACGCCAATATCCCTGCCAAAGACAGTTTTCGTTTTTCTCCGCCGGACAAACTGAGTGTACGTCGGTCTGCAAATTCCCTGAAAGGTAATCCCACTGTTTCCATGGCAATTTTTACCCGTTCTGCTAATTCTGTTCCGGCAATCCCCCGGTTCCGCAACCCGTATGCTACATCATCGGCGGCAAATTCTTCAAACAGGGCGTGATCGCTGTCCTGCAATGCCAGAACCGGCCGGTCTGTGCATCTGATGCAGCCTTGCTCTGGTTTTAGTAATCCTGCCCCAAGTTCCAACAGTGTTGATTTCCCGCTGCCGGATGCACCGGTAAGAGCTGCCAAACTTCCTGCCGGGATGGACAGGGAGAAATCCCGGAACAGCGGAGAAGTTTCGCTGCCGGACTGGTATGCGAATGTAATATTGTCAAACAAAAGAGCGGGTTGTGTTTCACCGCCGGTACCGGATAGTGCCGGTTTTGCGGCAGACCGGGATTCCTGACCGCCAGGTTCCGGCTCACCGAACAGACGGGTATACAATGTGGTATCTGTAGTGAATGTTTCCCGGTTACCGTCAAATATCAATACGCCGTCTTCCATCGCCAGAATCCGCTGTGCTCTGGCTGCCTCTCCGGTATCATGGGTAATATGGATGATGGTTGTTCCGTTCCGGTGCTGCTCATCCAACAAATCAAGGAGTTTTTCCCGGGATTCCGGGTCAATCATTGCCGTTACTTCATCCAGAACCAATATGTCCGGATGAAGCGCAGTGATTCCTGCAAATGCGAGTTTCTGCTTTTGTCCCGGGGAAAGGGTGGCGGTAGGCCGGTTCCGTATGCCGTCCAATCCTGTTGCGGAAAGACATTCATCTGTCCGCTGCCGGATTATGTCCTCTGCCAGTTTCAGGTTGCGGGGACCGAATGCGGTATCCCGCTCCACAATTCCTGCTACAATCTGGTCGTCAGGGGATTGGAACACAATACCCGTCCGTATCCCGTCCTGTAATGTTACGCAACCGGTGTCCGGTTCCAGAAAACCGCACAGCAGCCGTGCCAGTGTGCTTTTTCCGGAACCATTAATGCCGAGAACGGCAATATATTCTCCGGCTTCAGCCAGAAACGATAACGATTTAACGGCTGCTGACTGCCGGTGGGGATATGTGTAACTGACCGAATCGGTATGAATGACAGGCATAGAGGCAGTATACCGTTTTTGCCGATTCCGTTCTATAGGGAAAACCCCTGGGATGCTCCGTCTTGCTACCGGAATCGGACAGGTTTTATGCCGTGGAACGTACTGGAGGTGACCGGATGTTTCGGATTATACCGGTCTGATATATTGTTGTTTTGTTGCTTATATTTTTATCCCGCGGAGTGGAATCCGGGTAAAACAGATCGGCATACCGGCAATGTTTTGCCGGTACGGGAAATACAACCGTACCGGCTGCGGCCGGCACAAATCAGTTTTCTTCATTTTTGTTCGGAGGAAACAATCCCATTTTTTTTACCGGTTCGCTGGTAACGTCCACACCCAGTTTTTTGAAGATTTTTGTATCAACTTCCGACAGCATTACGGTAGTATGAACCTGACATCCCCGCAGCCGGGGCAGCTGCCGGATTGCTTTCCCTGCATTGTCATCGGTATTGGAAGCTAGTGCCAGTGCAACAAGCACTTCGTCCGTGTGCAGCCGGGGGTTTTTACCGTACAGGTATTTTACTTTCAGTTCCTGTATCGGTTCAATTGCAGTGGCAGGAATCAAATGGACGGAGTGGTCTATTCCTGCCAGATGCTTTAATGCATTCAGTAACAGGGCAGCAGATGCCCCCAGCAAATCGCTTGTTTTTGAAGTGATAATCGTACCGTCATCCAGCTGGATTGCTGCTGCAGGAGCCCCGGTTTCCATGCCCCGCTGTTTTGCTGCTGCAGTTACTATCCGTTCATCAGTAGTAATCTTTGCCTGATTCATAATCAGACCGATTTTATACACTTCATTGTCATTCGTTCCGTCATTTACCTGCCGGACCCGTGCCGCGTAATACCGCCGGATAATTTCCATCCGGGATGCTTCCCTGCATACTTCATCATCAATAATACAATTACCGGCCATGTTGACACCCATATCGGTGGGTGATTTGTAAGGATTGTATCCGTAAATACCTTCAAATATTGCGTTCAACACAGGGAAAATTTCTATGTCCCGGTTATAGTTAACGGTTGTCTCCCCGTATGCTTCAAGGTGAAAGGGGTCAATCATATTCACATCGTTCAAATCAGCAGTGGCTGCTTCGTATGCCAGGTTTACCGGATGTTTGAGGGGCAGATTCCAGATGGGGAATGTTTCAAATTTTGCATACCCTGCTTTAATACCCCGTTTGTTGTCATGGTACAGCTGGGACAAACACGTTGCCATCTTGCCGCTGCCCGGGCCGGGGGCTGTTACAACAATCAACGGCCGGGTTGTTTCTATGTAATCATTTTTACCGTATCCGTCATCACTGTCGATAAGGGATACATTGCCGGGATACCCTTCTATATTATAGTGCAGGTAAGTTTTTATCTGGTATTTTTCTAATTTACTGCGGAATATATCTGCAGCCGGTTGTCCTGCATAGTGGGTTATTACGATAGCACTTACTAACAGATTCCGCTGGGAAAATTCTTTCATCAGTCGGAGTACATCCATGTCGTAGGTGATACCCAAATCACCGCGGATTTTATTTTTCTCAATATCTACTGCACTGATGACAATAATAATTTCTGCAAAGTCAGACAGTTGCATCAGCATTTTCAGTTTGCTGTCAGGCATAAATCCGGGAAGAACCCGGGCTGCATGGAAGTCGTCGAAAAGTTTACCTCCGAATTCCAGATATAATTTGTTGCCGAATTTCTGTATCCTGTCTTTGATGTGACTGGATTGAATCTGTAAATATTTGTCGTTGTCAAAACCGATTTTCATGTATTTCCTCTCATCCGTGTATTGTAACTCTTTCCGGGAAAAAAGTCATGTAATTTATTTATTTTATTATGACGCAGAGCCTGTATTTTATTACCGGCAGTCCCGCGCTGGTTGACAGAACAAAACGCTGTTACAAAAAGAATCCGTGACGGACTAAAGTGAAATGAATCTTCCGGAAAAGCAAATGGCCCGGTCTGGTTGTTTTTCCCCGGGATGAATATATTTTCTGTGAAAAATATCCTGTCGGGAAAACAGGGAAATCCTCTGTGGAATAGTATTAGAAACGGTTGCACAGAATACCGTTTTCGGATGTATGCATTATGCAAAAAAATCCGGTACTGCAGGTAAAACGGATTTTTCACCGCTGTTTTGATACGGGAAGCCGCCGGCTGTAGTTGCAGTGGCAGAGGATATGCGGATAGCAGTATTACTGCCGCAGTTCCTGTAGCATGTCTGCAATCCGGCTTAACGCTGTTTTGATTTTTTGTATGTCTGTAGCATAACAGCAGCGGATATATCCTTCGCCTCCGGCACCGAACACATTGCCGGGAACAACAGCAACCTGGTGTTGTTCAATCAACCGGGTTGCGAATTCTTCCGAAGTCAGACCGGTGGAGCGGATGTCAGGAAAAATGTAGAAAGCGCCTTCCGGTTCTGTTACCGGAAGCCCCATTTCTATCAGCGCCTTATACATGAGATTGCGCCGCTGCCGGTAAGATATACGCATTTTTTCCACTTCGCTCCATCCATTTTTAAGCCCTTCCATCGCTGCATATTGGCTCATAATAGGTGCACAAATAGTTGAGTACTGGTGAAGCTTGTACACTTGTTCCATTAAGTCTGCCGGGCAACACATAAAACCGATTCTCCAGCCGGTCATGGCAAAAGCTTTTGAAAAACCGTTCAATATTATTGTATAGTCTTTCATTCCGGGGAGAGAACCGATGGAACAGTGGGTGTTTCCGTCGTATACCAGTTCACAGTAGACTTCATCAGATAATACCCACAGCTGGTGTTTCCGTACAACTTCTGCGATTTTTTCCAACTCCTGCCGGGGAATCATTCTTCCGGTAGGATTACTGGGGCTGCACAGCATGACGGCTTTTGTGCGGGGGGTAATAGCGGCTTCTATTTGAGCTGCAGTGGGATAAAATCCGTTCACCGATGTATCCAAATGGATGAGAGTGGTATCGCACAAAGCGGCCAGCGGCTGATAGGATACGTAGCAGGGTTCGCAGATAATGATTTCGTCTCCAGGATTCAGTACAGCCCGCAGTACGGCATCAATTGCTTCAGATACGCCGATAGTAATCAGAACTTCATGGGAAGCGTCGTACTCCATTCCGTACCGGGTCAGATACCGGGCGATTTCTTTGCGCAGTTCCGGCAATCCCCAGTTTGAAGTATATGACGTGTGCCCCTGTTCCAGATGATAATAGGCTTCTTCCCTCATGAGCCAGGGAGTTGAAAAGTCAGGCTCTCCTACACCCAGCGAGATAATATCATCCCGTCCTTGTATCAGCTCAAAAAATTTCCGAATCCCGGACGGCGGCGTACCGATGATTTTCTTTGAAAAGCGGTCTGTACGGGTATTCATCAGGCAATAACTCCTTCACGGCGGTCTTTTTTTTCATCCACGTACAATACGTCATTTTCTTTATACGTTTTCAATACAAAATGGGTTTTTGTACTTTTTACACCGTTCAGTGTGGACAGTTTCTGCGCTACAAAGAAAGCGACTTCCTGCAGGGAATCTCCTTCAATGACAACCTGCAAATCATAACCACCTGACATCAGGTACAGGGATTTTACCTGCGGAAACCGGTAAATCCGTTCCGCAAGGGCGTCAAATCCGTGTTCCCGTTCCGGAGTAACTTGTATTTCTATTTCAGCCCGGACTTTTTCTTTTGTTTCCGCTATTTTTTCGGGGTTTACAATGGCGGCATATTTCAGAATAACACCGTCTTTTTCCAGGGTTGATATAATTTGTTCAACTTCTGCCGGTGTTTTTTTTGTCATTGCAGCAATATCTTCTACAGACAGCCGTGCGTTATTCTGTAACAGGTTCAATATTTCTTCCATAAATTAACTAAAACCTCCGCCATATATTATTTGTTGTACAGATTACCGGTTTTTAAGGGTCTGTGCAATACCTGCGTAGGGGGCTGCGCAATTCCGGTCAGATCTGTGCAGCTGCCGGCTTGGCACTCAGTATATCAGCGGAACAACCGGGATTCGCAGCTGGTCTGTCCTGTCCGGGGATAATTCCGGTTAAGAAAGGAAATAACGAGGATGTTTTTTCTGTGTAGAACCGGCAGGTGCCTGCTCTGTATCATACCTGCAATCCCGGTAAATATACTTGAGCGTGAACCGGTTATCTTGTATACTAATAAAGATGCAGGGTGCCGGACGATCTGCTGACAGCTGCATATCAACAACAAGCATTGGAGGAATCTATGAAGGTATTGGTTATCGGTGGAGCCGGGTATATCGGCAGCCATGTTGTAAAAGAATTGATGAAAGCCGGACACAAGGTTACGGTATTTGATAATCTGTCTTCCGGGTTGCTGCAGAATCTGTTCAGCGAAAATGACTTTATTGCCGGTGATATTCTGCATCCTGAAACACTGGATGCGGCGTTCGCCCGGGGATTTGATGCGTTTGTCCATCTTGCGGCATTCAAAGCTGCCGGAGAATCAATGATTTTGCCGGAAAAATATTCTGTGAACAATATTACCGGTACGCTGAATATTTTGAATGCAGCGGTTGCCCATAACTGTAAATACATGGTGTTTTCATCTTCCGCAGCGGTATTTGGTGAACCCCAGTATCTGCCTATTGACGAAGAGCATCCGAAATCCCCTGAAAACTATTACGGTTTTACCAAACTGGAAATCGAACGGTTTATGGAATGGTACGATAAATTGAAGGGGCTTAAATTTGCCGCGCTGCGGTATTTTAATGCTGCCGGTTACGACCCGGACGGATTCCCCTGTGGTCTGGAGCAGAATCCCGCCAACCTGTTGCCGGTAATTATGGAAGTTGCCTGTGGAATGAGGGACCGGTTAAAGGTATTTGGCAGCGATTATGACACCCGGGACGGAACCTGTATCCGTGATTATGTGCACGTTACCGATTTGGCAACAGCCCATGTGAAGGCATTGGAATATATTTCCACCCACAATGAAAGTCTGAAAGTCAATCTGGGAAGCGAAAAAGGTGTCACCGTTAAAGAAATGCTGGAAGCAGCCCGCCGGATTACCGGTAAAGAAATTCCCGCTGATTATGTGGAACGGCGTGCCGGTGACCCCGCTTGTCTGTATGCGACATCGGCATATGCCCGGGAAAAACTGAACTGGGTACCGGTTCATTCCGATGTGGACACATTGATTTCTTCCACTTGGGGTGCGTACCAGAAACAGAAAGGAAAAAATAAATGAGTAGTTCTTTTGAACCGGTAAAATCATATATTTCTGCTGTTGCGGAAGATATGATTGAACTGGAGACCCTGCTTACCGGATGCCCGGCACTAGCACCGGAAAGCGGCGGGCAGGGTGAACTGAAGAAAGTGGAAGTACTGGAAGACTGGTTAAAGCGAAACGGTATCACCCGGTTGGAACGGTTTGATGCCCCGGATTCCCGGGTGGAAAGCGGTATCCGGCCAAATCTTGTGGCAACGATTCCTGGTGCAGATGATACCTGCCGGGTATGGGTTATGTCTCATACCGATATCGTTCCTGCCGGAGAATTATCTCTGTGGAATACAGATCCGTGGACTGTCGTTGAAAATAATGGACGGTTGTACGGGCGGGGAGTAGAGGACAACCAGCAAGGGCTTGTTTCCGGTGTATTTGCAGCTTTGTCACTGATTAAAAACGGCATTACACCCGCCCATACGGTAAAACTGCTGTTTGTAGCGGATGAAGAAGTCGGATCTGAGTATGGCATCCAGTATTTATTGAAAACTCAGAATTTATTCCGTCCGGAAGACCTCATTATTATACCTGACGGAGGCGATACGGTAGGCGCTACAATCGAAGTGGCAGAAAAGAATCTTTTATGGTTACGGATATGCGTAAAAGGAAAACAAACCCACGGCAGCCGGCCTGATGAAGGGATAAATGCGGCTCTTGCCGGGTATGATTTGGCGTTGCGGCTGCATGAGCTGGAATCTGTATTCAACCGGCGGAATGAATTATTTTCACCGCCGTATTCTACATTCCAGCCGACTAAAAAAGAGGCGAATGTTCCCAATATCAATACGATTCCCGGCGAAGACGTGTTCTATATGGACTGCCGTATTCTTCCCTGTTATTCACTGGATGAAGTCCGCGGGGAAGTGCGGCGGTGTGTTTCAGAAGTGGAACAGAAATACGGGGTCAGTATTTCCTGGGAGGAACCGCAATCCGTGGAGTCACCCGCAACTCCGGAAGATGCACCGGTGGTGAACAAACTGGCTGCAGCAGTAAAAGCGGTCAGCGGTGTTTCCGCCCGTCCGGTGGGTATCGGTGGCGGTACTGTAGGTGCATATTTGCGGAAAGCCGGTTTTCAGGCTGTAGTCTGGAGCCGTATGGATGAAACTGCACATCAGCCCAATGAATATACGGTGATAAATAATATTATCCATGATGCTCAGGTTCTGGCATATATTATGATGAATCCATAATTGTGCTGACAGAACAGCACTGCTGTGTTATACTATACAGCAGTGCTGCATCTGCACAAGGAGTTTGTATATGAGTAACAAGAATTTCCAGGCAGCTGTAATCTCCGGCTGCATTTTTTTTATATTGCTGGTATTTCCCGGCTGTTCGTCCGCTCCTACCGTGGAACGGGTATCACCGGATACGGTAACTGATTTAAGCGGATATTGGAACGATACCGATGTGCGGATTGTTGCGGAATCCCTGATTACTGACTGCGTAAATGCTCCGGCAATTTCCAATTATATCCGTTCAAACAATAAACTGCCGGTAGTAATTGTGGGTACATTCCGCAATGACAGCGATGAACACATTGATACATCCATTCTCACTAAAAAGTTTGAAACAGCATTGATTAACAGCGGTAAGGTCGACTTTGTTGCAAGTGCATCAGAACGGGGTGAGTTGCGTACAGAGCGGGAAGAGCAGCAGGCGTGGGCCAGCGAGGAAACCGCAAAACGGCTGGCAAATGAAACCGGTGCAGATTTCATGTTGATCGGTTCAGTTAAAACTATGATTGATCAGGCAGACAGAACTATGACCCGGACCTATTGGGTATATGCAGAATTGATTGACATTGAATCAAACAGAAAATTATGGATAGGTGAAAATTCAGAGATAAAGAAAGTGATTACCCGTTCAGCATTCCGTATGTAGCAGTTATGGCGGAAAATCGGAATCTGTGGTGGCTTGCCGCTGCAGCAGGAATGCTGTGTGTTTCCTGTGCGAC
>CALXOI010000060.1 GCA_944389965.1 uncultured Treponema sp. | reverse complement strand
GTCGCACCCTCACGGGTGCGTAAATCACAAATGAAAATTAATCCACACCCATACAAAAGAAAAAATAACCGATATAATTTAATTGAAAACATCTTCCTTCTTTACTATCCAACTTACAGATTACCGAAAAATAATCTACAATACAACAAAATAGAAATTAGGTAACACTGGTGATTTTAAGAAAGTTTCAAATGAAATCATATGTGAACAATAATTATCCCTGTACTGAAAAATTTATAAAACAAGCAGTGATTGAAGTCTTGGTTCAAAAAGGATTTTTCCGGTGACGGATGAAAATAAATTTAAATTTATATCAATGATTATACCTGTAAAAAATTCATTCAAGGAGAATTCCAATAAACACAACAAAAAAAGACCCTATGGTGATTTTCAAACTTCATCAGATTAAAACTTCATTACAAATACACCACAGTTCTAAGTTTTCTTAAATAACATGCTACGGAATTAATTAAAAACAGAAACACATCATATTGTACATCTGTTTGTATCGCCGGAATTTTTATTAACATAAAACAGTTTTACCGGTACCCTTCCCATACTACCACACACAACTGTCACCCCTGCCCTCAAAGCAAACCTGAACCGCTGGAACAGATTGCCGTTTGCGGTTACAATACTAACCGTAAGCGATACTCTTGTATCAAAAAAACTGGAGGTATAAGTTGAAACAACTTGTTGCGTATTTCAGCGCCGGCGGTGTCACAAAAAAGCTGGCGGAACGGCTTGCCGGTGCCATCGGAGCCGACATCCATCAGATTCAGCCGGAAATTCCGTACACGACAGCAGATTTGGACTGGACAGATAAAACCAGCCGGAGCTCTGTGGAAATGAATGATAAAACATTCAGACCGCCTGTTGCAAACAAAATGGCCCACATGGAACAATACGATGTCATATACCTCGGATTTCCCATCTGGTGGTATGTAGCACCGACAATCATCAATACGTTTCTGGAACAATACGATTTGACCGGCAAAACAATTATTCCCTTTGCCACATCCGGAAGCAGCGGAATGGGACACACAAATAAGGAACTGCAGGATTCCTGCCCGAAAGCGGTTCTAAAAGAAGGAACCCGGTTTCCGGCAGACACTCCGGCAGAAAAGCTCAAGACATGGGCAGAACAGTTCTACCGGTAATTTTTCATCCCTGAATCTTTTTCCTGTCCCGGTACCGGAAAAGCTCTATTTACTACAGAGGTTGGTTATGATAAAAAAAGCAATCCCGTTCTTGTGTTCACTCCTTATACTCACCTGTATAACGGGAACAGTATATGCCCGGACAATTCAATCAGATCCGGCAGAGGGATTTTGGAAAAGCATCGATGATAAAACCGGTAATACAACCGGCATCTGGAAACTGTATATTGCTTCTGACGACAGGTTATACGGAGAACTGGTATGGATTCCGGACGTTGACCCGCGGACTTTGGCGGCAACCTGTACAAAAGTTTCATCTTATGATGATATTCCTTTTTCCGGTAACCCTGCGGAACGGACGGTACTCAATACCCCCTGGCTGTACAAGGTTCAGTATGTCAGTCCCGGTGTATGGAAACAGGGACACATTATCGATCCCACTGACGGGAACCACTATTACGGCGGCATCACGTATGATAACGGGAAACTGAAAATGCGGGGTTCCCTGGATAAACGGGGTTGGTTCGGCCGGTCACAGGTTTGGGAACCGGTATCTCCGGAAGAAGTTGAACAGCTGATTGCAGATGCTGCCGCCCGGTTCGGGATAAACTAGCAGAATATCCGCCCGGACAGCATAAACCGGCAGCAGCAGTGATATATGATATAAAATCAGCAGGATACGTTGCTACAACGACGGGCAAATACAATAACATAAAAGGTATCCGGTATTTCTGTTTGAAATTTTTTACAGACAGACAGGACTGCCGGAAATCCATACCCACATATATTTGTACTGTTTTATCATTATACATCCGGAAAATTCTATTTCCGGAAAAATTTAACAATGTTCTGTAATCAATAAGTTTTATCCCAAATATTCCAAATACCCGGCAAAGGGGATACCCGTAAAAATACCTTTGTATATATATTTCAATTTCAAACATAACGGGATATAATCAAACACAGAGAGGAGACATAACATGAATTATTGTAATCTGATACCCCGCCCGCTGCAGATGGATATGACATCCGGAAACGGTTTTAAGGGTAGCCGTAGCATTACGGTAACCGGAAGTGCTGCTTTTTCCGGACTGATGCCACTAGTTATGCAGGAAATGGAACAAATGGGGTTTACTGTTTGCCCATCAGGTGCAGATAGTACCATAGAATTTACTCTGGATACATCTGTTTCCCAGTCCGAGGGATATACGATGACGGTTACTGCTGATAAAATCAGCATCCGGGCAGCGGAAAAAGCGGGTGCTTTTTATGCACTGCAGACACTGAAACAATTTGCCTTGAGCACACAGAGCGACATCATATTTCCTGCCTGTAGCATAACTGATTACCCCCGGTTCCCGTGGCGGGGACTTATGCTGGACTGCAGCAGGAATTTTTTTCCGGTATCATTCATTTGTAAAATTCTTGATGCAGCAGCCCTGCACAAATTGAATATATTCCACTGGCATCTCAGTGATGATCAGGGATGGCGGCTGCCGGTAGACAAATATCCGTTACTGACAGAAATCGGGGGATGGCGCTTTGACAACCGTTCTTCGGCATATTTTGGAAAAATCGGAGGCGTTTATACAAAAGATGATATACATACCGTTGTAAAATATGCAGCCGAGCGGTGTATTACGGTTGTACCGGAAATAGATATGCCAGGACATATGTCATCACTACTGGCGGCATATCCCGGTTTTGGCTGTACTGGTGGTCCATACCGGGTAGAAGACCGGTTCGGAATATTTGATGATGTGCTTTGTATGGGAAATCCAGAATTATTCACACTCATTGAAGGTATTTTTGATGCAGTAACGTCATTGTTTCCTGCCCGGTATGTACATATTGGTGGAGATGAATGTCCCCGTGTCCGGTGGGAAAAATGTCCGAAATGTAGAAAAAAAATGGAAGAACTGGGTATTGATTCCGCAGGAAAACTACAGCCGTGGTTTGTATCAAAACTGGCAACTATGCTGGAACACCGGGGAAAAATTCCCATCGGATGGGATGAAGTTCTGGACGATGCAGAACATCTGCCCGGATCCCTTATCGTCCAGTCATGGAGAGGTATTGAAGGGGGACAGAAAGGTGCTGCATCGGGGCACAAAGTCATCATGTCGCCATCTACAAACGGTTGTTACCTTGATTACAGAACCTATGCAGATCCCATGGAAATGGGCCGCCAGTATGCGACAGCAACTGTAAAAGATTCCTATGATTTTTCAGTTATACCGGCAGGAATGTCGGCAGAAGATGCCGCTTTTATCATCGGCGGACAGGGGAACCTGTGGACAGAAGAAATTTATTACGGGAAAATTGCAGAATATCTATTATTTCCCCGCTTATCAGCACTGGCAGAAGCTTTATGGCTTCCTCAAGACAAAAAGGATTTTGCATCTTTTGCAGCAAGACTACCTGAACACAAACAACGGCTTAGAAAAATGGGTTTGCTGTTTTATGACGGAGCTTTGGAATAAGCGGAATACACAACAGTGCAGACTGTTACTGCTCCGTTCCGGATTTATAAATCCGGAACGGACAGAACGGACAATCCGCTGATAACCGTAAACCGGTCAGGGTAACCGGCGGAAAAACTGTTACCGGTATGTCATTCCAGCGGAACCGCATCTTTTTCCGGCAGATTTTCTCATCTTGCTTTTTTCAAAGTAAAAGAGTAAAATCGCCGTATATAAAAACTTCTGGCGTTGAGATGGAAATAACCATCATGAAGTACCAAAAAGCCGCACGCCTGGGCTCGTTTTATTAAGGAGAAATCATGTCTACAACACCGTTACAAAAGTATCTGTCACAGACAGCACCGGACAAAATCAGTGCGGCTATGACTGCTTATGTGGCAAACCTTCAGGAAGTTGCCGCCGTAGGACCGGAAATTGCGGCATCAGTAGTTAAAGAGTTAGCAACCCAACGGGTCCATTTAAAACTCATCGCAAGTGAAAACTACTGTTCCCTGAACGTGCAGGCTGCAATGGGAAACCTGCTTACCGATAAATATGCAGAAGGTTATCCCTATCACCGATATTACGGTGGCTGTGAAAATGTTGATGCTGTTGAAAACGTTGCCGCAGAGGAAGCAAAAGCGTTGTTCAATGCAGACCATGCTTACGTCCAGCCTCATTCAGGCGCCGATGCAAATCTGGTCGCCTATTGGGCGATTTTGAATGCAAAGATTGAAATGCCGGAATGTGAAAAATTAGGCGAAACGAATCTTTCCCATTTTACTGATGCCCAGTGGGCAGATCTCCGGGCAAAGTTGGGTAACCAGAAATTGCTGGGACTTGACTACTATTCCGGCGGACATCTGACCCACGGATACCGGCAGAATCTTTCAGCCCGGATGTTTGATGCCTATTCTTATACTGTAGATAAAGAAACGGGGCTGCTGGATTACGATGCCATTGAAAAACAGGCTCTGGAAATTAAACCGCTGATCCTGCTTGCCGGTTATTCTGCCTATCCCCGGGCAATCAATTTCAAGCGTTTCAAAGAAATTGCTGATAAATGCGGAGCCGTGCTCATGGTTGATATGGCCCACTTTGCCGGACTTGTTGCAGGAAAAGTATTTACCGGTGAATACAATCCTGTTGAATGGGCGGATGTTGTCACCACCACAACCCATAAAACACTGCGCGGTCCCCGCGGCGCATTGATTTTGTGTAAAAAAGAATTTGCTGACAGCGTCAATAAAGGATGCCCGTTGGCATTAGGCGGCCCCCTGCCCCACATTATGGCAGCAAAAGCCATTGCTTTTAAAGAAGCCAGAACACCGGCGTACCAGCAATATGCCCACGCCATACAGGAAAATGCCCGCACATTGGCAGAAGAATGCATGAAACTGGGCATGAAACTCCAGACCCAAGGAACAGACAATCACCTGATGCTAATTGATGTCACCTCATTCGGATTAACCGGACGGCAGGCAGAAAACGCCATGTTTGAGTGCGGCGTAACCCTGAACAGAAACACCCTGCCCTTTGACCCCCAGGGTCCGTGGTGGACAAGCGGTATCCGGGTTGGTACCCCCGCCGTAACCACACTGGGCATGGGCAAAGCTGAAATGAAAGAAATTGCTGAAATTATCAACTTGGTACTGGGCGGAACAAAACCGGGACTGACTAAAGAAGGTAAACCCGCAAAAGGAAAAATAGAACTGGACCCGGCAGTAAAAGCTGCTGCACAAAAACGGGTTTCAGACCTGTTATCCCGTTTTGTCCTGTATCCCGAGCTGGATTTGGATTTCCTGACACAGGAATTCATAAAATAACACGCATCAGACGCAGATCTTGCGCATAAATACACGGGGCGGATTCTGCAGAAAATTTCCGCAGAATCCGCCCCGTGTACAGAACAATCCCGCATTTACCGGAATCTGTCTTGCTTATTCAGAATCATACGTAATCAATGTTTTCACCGGTGTGGGGGACAACACTTCTTCATAATGTAGAAACGGCAAACCCACTACACCAAAAAATGCAGCTACCTGTGCACCACCCTGCTCAAACAAAGTTCTAGCTGCTTTCAGTGTACCACCAGTAGCTATCAAATCATCTATTACAACGACCTTTTGACCGGCAGTGATATCATCAACATGGGCTTCTATTTCTGCCGTGCCATATTCAAGTGCATAAGAACAAGAATACGTCTTACCCGGCAGCTTTCCTTTTTTTCTGACAAGAATCAGTGGTAAACCTAACCGTTCTGCCAGTGGTGCGGCAAACAGAAACCCCCGGGACTCAATGCCGGCAACAGCATCTGCCTTTACATCCCTGCACCATGTCTCCATACTGTCAAGGCAATAAGTAAACACTTCAGGTTTTACCAGAACCCCGGTAATATCATAAAAAAGGATTCCCGGTTTCGGAAAATCGGGAATACGGCGGATTGCCTTGTCTAGTAATTCAATACTGCTCATACCTGTATACTACTATGGAGCAGATATCCTGTCAATCTGACAACCCCTGTTTACGGCTGTTCTATCCGGGACATATCTGTCCGTTTGATGCGGACCTGTTCCAAAAACTGCTGCATTTTATCCCGATCACCGTTTTCCAGACAGTCCCGCAACTGCTGCAAAGACTGTTCAAAGCTGTCCAGATGATACAGTAGTTCCTTTCGGTTGGCAAAAAACAATTCCGTCCATAACGGGGCATTGATCATAGCAATCCGTGTCAAATCTTCAAAGCTGCCGCCCCCGAACGCTGTAATACCGGTATCTTCCGCACTGTCTACCAGAGCAGCGGCAATAACGTGGCAAAGCTGCGATGTAAACGCAATCTTATGATCATGGATGACCGCATCTGTCTCTATAATACGGCGGAATCCGATTGACGTCACCAGATTCTTAAAAAATTCCAGATGTTCCGGAGTATTTTCCGCCCGGGGCATGAGAATGTAATTTCGTCCGGTAAAAATAGAAGCGGATGCATGGGAATACCCTTCCTTCTCACTACCCGCCATGGGATGACCGCTGATAAAGTCAACATCTTTCCGCAGACAGTCCGGGAGAGATGAAAGCAGTTCCGTTTTTACACCGGAAATATCCGTCACAACGGAACCTGATTTGAATGCATCCCGGTACAGCTGAAGAAACTCAAGTGTTGCACGGGGATACAGGCAGATAAACACAACATCACAACGGGACAGCATATCACCCGCTTTATCCGGGGGAAACCCCTCTGAAATAATCCCGTCCTGTTCCGACTGGCGCAATGAATCAGGCCGGGCATCACAAGCTAAAATATCTCCCCGGGAACCAGGCTGGTTCAGAATCTGTGTCCGCACAGCCTTTGCAAAAGACCCGCCCATCAAGCCTAGTCCTACAAAACCGTATATCAAACCGGAGGCATGTTCAGCAACAGGATTCATAATATTCTGCCTTCCACAGCGGCATATTTTGCTAATACTCCCATCAGCGAGTCAAATTCATCTGGCGTCAGGGATTGTTCACCATCACACAATGCGCATTCCGGATTATTGTGGACTTCTACCATAATGCCGTCTGCACCGGCTGCGACAGCTGCTTTTGCCAGCGTGGGCACCATCCAGTTCATACCGCAGGCATGGCTGGGATCAACAACAACCGGCAGGTGGCTTTCTTTCTTTAAAAACGGCACCGCACTCAAATCAAGAGTGTTGCGGGTATATGAATCGAAACTCCGGATTCCCCGTTCACACAAAATAACCTGTTCATTGCCGGCTGCCATAATATATTCCGCAGACATAAGCAACTCTTTTACCGTGTTTGCCAGCCCCCGTTTCAACAGGATAGGCTTTCCGCACCCGCCAAGTTCTTTCAAAAGATCAAAATTCTGCATATTCCGGGCACCAATCTGGATAACATCAATATTATCAAAAAGGTTCAACTGCGTGATGGACATAAGCTCCGTTACTACAGGCAGACCGGTCTGTTTCTTTGCCGCCAGCAAAAGTTCAATTCCTTCACCACCCAATCCCTGGAAACTGTAGGGACTTGTCCGGGGTTTGAACGCACCGCCCCGGAGAAGTCGGGCACCGGATGCTTTAACCCGTTCAGCCACACCGGTTAGTTGGGATTCACTTTCCACAGAACAGGGTCCGGCAATCACCGCAACAGATCCGTCACCAATCAGGGCCGGAATAACACCAGGCTGCCCCGCACCAGCGGTTATCACCGTATCATCAGGATGGAATGCACGGTTCGCCATTTTATACGGAGCCTGAACCCGTACAACATTGTCTACAATATGATTTGCCGTCAACGCTTCCGGCACCATCCGGCTGGTATCACCAATCAAACCAAGTATCGTGTGGTCAACCCCATGGGAAATATGAACACCAAAACCCTGATTCTTCAAATGATCAATAAAACTGTTTACTTCGTCCTGGGAAGTATTCGGTTTTAGAACAACAATCATTGCATCCTCCTTGCATAAAAAAAGGAGTCCTGTCGGACTCCTTGTCATTACCTGTAAAGCGGTTTCCTGAATAACAGGATTACCGAGGCGCCCGGATACAACGAGAATGATTCCAATAGTAAAAGTATACCGCATCAAAAGAGATATTGAAATTATTACGTACCGCACCGGGTTGTTTGTTTATCATAAAATCACTATATCAAAAGATACCGGCAGATGTCAAGTTGACATTTTTCCCGGCGCCACATTTTTTAATCCCCTTTTGAACAACGGTACCCGGGCCGACGCGGTTATATCCAAGGGACTGCGGTCACCCCGTTTCAAGAAACGGTATCCAACACCGGCAATCATCGCCCCGTTATCTGTGCAGAGTTTCAACGGAGGAAATATACAGTTGATTTCAGGATGCTCAGCCAGCATAGAACGGAGCCGGGAATTAGCTGCGACACCACCGCCGGCAACAACGGTTGTCAACCCGGTATCTTCTACTGCCCGGAACAATCTGCTCAACAGAATACGGACAGCCGTTTCTTGAAATGCAGCTGAAATATTTTCCGGTGATTTTTCATAACCGGGATTCCAGAATTGATCAATCTGGTTGATTACAGCTGTCTTGAGCCCTGAATAGGAAACATCATACCGGTGTTCCCCTTTATGCAGGGATGGTATGGGGAAACAAGCTGCAGCAGGATCACCGTTTTTTGCCAGCCTGTCAATCACAACTCCACCAGGGTATCCGAGACCATAAAACTTTGCAACCTTATCAAACGCTTCGCCGGGAGCATCATCAACCGTTGTTCCCAAAACAGTAATATCATCAAAATCATCCACTTTGCAGATAATGCAATGTCCCCCGGAAACAAGTAATCCCAAATACGGATATTGGATGTCGGCGGATAAATGGGCAGCGTACAAATGTCCCAGCATATGATTTACCGCTACAAAAGGCTTTCCTGCTGACCATGCAAGCGTTTTTGCAAAGGTCAGTCCCACCAGCAAAGATCCCATCAGTCCGGGGCGGTTTGTGGCTGCAATACCGTCGATATCGGAAAGGGACAAATGCGCATCGTTTAAAGCCTGCTGCACTACCGGTAAAATCCATTCCGCATGTTTACGGCTGGCTATTTCTGGTACCACACCGTTGAATTCCTGATGAAATGGAATTTGCGTCGCAACAACATTACTGAGTATCTGCCGGCCGTCTTCTACAACAGCCGCCGCTGTTTCATCACAAGATGATTCAATTCCCAAAATTTTCATATAAACCCCGGATTGTTGTGAACCGGTATCCGTGCTGTATAAGCTGGGGATACAGTTCCAACAGAATTTGTGTTAACGTTGTACCTGACCAGATATGCCCGATCATAATAGCATATCCGTCCCTGTTTGCAATTTTTAATCCCTGTAGAATCTGATTAATAATATCTTGGCGGTCAGGTGTATTATCAAGGAAAATATCCCGTTCCCAAATCTGCATGCCCCGTTCAAGCGCAGCCTGAGGCGCTGCCGTGGCTGCGGTCGTCCGGGAATCAAGAAAATAAATACCTTCTGTACGGCATACATCCAATACCGCACCGATTTTTACAATGGACTCGGTAATCAATGAGCCCTCGTGGTTATTAATTCCCGCAACCGGCCCGATTTCCGCAAGATTTTCCCGGAGCAGCGCCTCTATTTCATACGTGTGCATATCTGGTGTTATTGCCCCGGGTCCGGGATTAACCGACAGATTCTGCGCCTGCATCGGCTGGTGCAGCATAAGTTCTTTCCCTGCATCACGTACCCGGGTGGCGGATTCCGCTGAATACGGAAGCTGCGGCATTACTGCAATACACACCGGAAAAGGCAGTTGCAGAAACGGCTGCAGCTGTGTCAGATTTTGCCCGCCATCATCAAACACAAAAACCAGCGTAGCATTATTCACTGCTTGCGGAATACGGTAATTCTGAAAAGGCTGTGTACCTGGGACAGGCTCCGTTTTATTATCCGGTTCTACCGGATGCGTTTTTTCCGGCAGGTATTTCTGCGTACTGTCATCCTGTACCGATTCCTGCCGGGATACGGGTGGATTTTCTGTCTGTTCCGGCACAGCTTTGTCTGCAGGTTCCTGCATCGGATTGCTGTCGGTAACAGCAGGAACCGTACCGGAATCAACTAGGTGTTCCCGTACCGGTTTTTCTGCTTCTTGCTGGTAACTGTCTGATTCTGGGGAATCGGCAGTAATACCCCTGTTTTCTCTTTCTGGCGGAAACACCGGACCGGGAGACGGCGGAGCTGTCAACACGGCGACACAGAGCATACAGATGCAGACAGCAACAATGGCTGCCGTTAATATAATCACTTGATTCCGCTGCAATACAACCTTCGGTTTTTTTTGCCGACTACGGCTGTTCTTTTTTTTCTTATCCATGCTGATAAAAACCAGTATACCAAAAGCTGCGCCCTGTATCAATCACACTATTTTACCGAACAGCACCGATAAAAACCGGAAAACCGCAACCAGTCCCGCAGCAACCGAACCGTTTCCCCTGAAAACAATCAACCCCGAAGCAGAAAAACCGCTTCTGCGGCAAACAATCAACCCCACAACAAACGAACCGTTTCCATCAGCTGAAGTTTAACCATTGAGGCAATTTCCCGCAAATACACATCAAGGATATTCAACCCGGGAACCGGCGCAGAAAGGCCGTACACGTGACTATATCCCTGCCGGCGGGCAAGATACAATGAACGCTGCATATGGGAACAGCTGGTAACCACCAAAACCGGAAGCTGTCTTGCCTCACTGGCAGAAAAAAACTCTGCCTTGGCAATTACTTCTGCTGAATACAAAAAATTTTCCTCCGTATTCATCGCACTGTTTTCGCACAAAATCCGGTCGGCGGAAATGCCTTCCGCCACAAGATACCGTTTCATACCGGTAGCGCCTGGTTCCGGTGAAAAAAAACTTTTGCCCTCTGTGACAACCGCAACAGATTCAGAATGCGCACGAAGATATGCAGCCGCAACCTGTAACCGTTCCACAGTGGTTTTTCCTACGGAACCATCCGCCCGAGTTCCACCGCCTAAAACCAAGACATATTTAACCGGTATATCAGCAGGAATCCGTTCCGGCTGTTTGAGAATAAACGACAGTTCTCCGACTGAAACGCCGCAGCCGGAAAATATAACCGCTACAAACAGAAACTGTCCGAACCGTTGTTTACGGGAAAGGGAAAACATACCCGACGTTTTAAAATAGGAAAGCTGCCGTCTGAAAAACACACCTTCAAGAAAAAACACGATGCTTCCAGCCAGCCATACATACCTAAAACCCTGCCGGAGGAAAGAACCGGTTGTCATTGCCAGAGCTGCAAAATACAATACACAGAATAAGGCTGTCACCCAGCAGATAAGCTGTGCTACCTTGCACCATATAAAAATGCTGTCGTTACCTGCTTTCATCTATTCTCCTCCGATACCGGTACATTCAAAAACATAGTATCCAAACGCTATTCAACTGCAAGCAGCTTTTAGCATATGCAGAAATAACACAAGATTTCTTTTCAGGGGGGAACACCCGGAGACAATAACCCAAAAAAACAGAGATACAAACCGGAACACCGGTACCGTAAAAAACACCGGCACTACAAAATAGTATTCACAATTACGGCAACAACTCCGGTTCCGGAACCATTAAAATAAATCTTCCATACCGTATAATTTTCCCGGCTGCAGGGAACCGTCTGCCAACCGGTTGGCAAGACGACATAACGCATGCACAGCACCGGAAGCAAACCCTTCCCGGGAACGGGCAGTATGGGTTATCTCAATGGTATCTGCCGGAGAATCAAAAAATACGGTGTGCGTACCAGGAACAGAACCGATTCTGGTACTGGAAACATGCAGCTGTTCAGGACACGGTTTGTGATGGAAAGCATCCGTAACAATCTCTGTTTTACGGGAATCTGCCGCCATAATGCGCCGGGCAATTTCCAATGCAGTACCAGAAGGACTGTCAGCTTTCCGGGTATGGTGTGCCTCCCAGACAGCGGTATCATATTCAGTAAACCCGCTCAAAAGCCGGGCTGCTTCTTCTACAATACGATAAAACATATTGACACCCACAGAAAAATTTGCAGACCGGACCAGAGTTCCGCCACACCGGGCAGCCAAAGCGGCAATTTCCGGTTCCCGGTCAATCCATCCTGTAGTACCCACAATAAGTGGCAGCCTCAAAGGCAGCAAAGCAGTAATGTTATCTACAACAGCTGCCGGGTGGCTGAATTCAATAATACCATCAGCACCACTTTCCTGCACAGCATGCCGGAGAGCCGCTCCGTCTCCATACGGAACTGCAACAGCAGCATCAGGCGCTGCAGGGTCAACGGTCACCGCAATAGTATGCCCGGCTTTTATTGCAACAGAGGCAATCATATGCCCCATTTGACCGTATCCAACAAGTGCTATATTCATTTTACAGTTCCTATTTTATCAAAAAAAGCTTCATGCAGTGTCCGGACTACCGTATCTGCCTCCGAATCATCACAAATCATACTGATATTGACTTTTGATGCACCTTTACTAATCATCTGTACATTGATATTTTTTGCAGCTAGGGCAGCAAAACCGTCAGCCATAATGGAGCTGGAATGAGCCGTATCACAGATAATCGTGATAATAGCTTTTCCTGTTTTACATTCTGTATCAGCAACCCGCTGCATATCTTCCATAAGCCCCGTCAAATCAACTTTTGAGTTTACTGTCAAAGAAACAGAAACTTCACTGGTGGCCACTACATCAATACTGATATTCCACTTCAAAAACTGATTGAAAATATGCGCCATGAATCCGGATGCGCCAAGCATTCTGGTTGAAACAATATCAATCAACGTTACGTGTTTTACAGAAGTAATTGCCCGGACAGGAGATATTGCCCCCGTATGTTTTTCAACAATGATAGAACCAGGAGAAGATATGTTATAGGAATTTTTTACCCTCACCGGTGTACCGGTTTTACGGCACGGCATCATTGACCGGGGATGCAGTACTTGGGCACCGAAATATGCCAATTCCGCAGCTTCTTCATACGTCACAACAGGAACCGTCCGGGCATTTTGGACAATCCGCGGATCTGCTGTCAAAATTCCATTTACATCTTTCCATGTCTGGACTTCGTCAGCCCCAAGAGCCGCTCCCAGCATGGTAGCGGTCAAATCACTGCCGCCGCGGCCTAATGTAGTAATATACCCGTTCTTATCTTTTGCAATAAACCCGGTAACAACCGGAATTGCCTTCTCTGTACCTGTTTTATATCCATCAAAAGCAGCAGGAATCCGCTGCCATACATCATCCAGCAGCTCTGCCGCCATAAAATTAGAATCTGAAATAAACCCCACATCCCATGCATCAAAAAACTGTGCGGGAAGTCCTGTTTTATTCAAATAGGCTGCCATCATTCTTACAGATAAACGTTCGCCAAAAGAAACGAGATAATCCCGGGTACGTTTTGTTAATTCCCGCAGCATGGAAATACCGGTGAGCAAGGTCTTCAACTCCTGTATCAAAGCAGCAGCTTCGGTAAACGGAATACCCAGAATATCAGCCGTTTCCTTATGGAGTTGTTCTATTTTTGCAATATCAACGGTTCCGTTAACCGCAGCATCAGCCGCATCCAGCAGATGGTCTGTTGTATCTCCCATTGCAGAAAGCACCACAACCGGCTTTTCCGAAGCATACGACTGGATTATAGAAGCAACATGTTTTATCCGTTCCGCATTGGCAACGGATGACCCGCCGAATTTCATAACAACCATGGCAGTGTCCTTTTACAAACAATATTTATAAAA
>CALXOI010000059.1 GCA_944389965.1 uncultured Treponema sp. | reverse complement strand
CCTGCTTCTGTCTCCGGGGCTGTCCGGAACTATATTACAGATCTGACAAATGGAACGGTTGTTCCTGTTATACGTGATGCAGGATATACAGCCGGGTAGTGTTCTGCTATATATAATTGAATCTGAAATGTATCAGGAAGTATAAGATTATTGTAACCGGATGCTATTGTCCGGGATACTTACATTGCGTTCTATCAGTTTGATAAATTCAAAAACATTAATACGGTGGTTGCTATTGAAAGCAGTGTCGTAACTGGTCCTGCAAACCGGTTGAAATTATATATAAAGCCGTTTCTTTCTGCAGTTATAATGGTTTCCGGAAGAATAATATCATCTTTAGTTTTTTTGTTTCCATCCGGGCCTTGTATTGTGACTTTTTGAAAGCTGTTCTGCTCTGTAAAACCTCCGGCAAGACCTGTATAGTACTCCCAATTTCTGTCTGGTACATAAGGATAACGTCCGGGGGCATTAACTGCTCCGGTTACCGTTACATAGTACAGTCGGAACGGAATGATAACAGTATCAAAGGGATTTGCAGTTATATTTGCTTTTTCAGTTTTATGGTATACTAAATCTTCGATATTGAGCGGTATAATTTCAGAATCACGGATAATATATGCATTTTTTAAATCAGATTCTGATGAAAAAGAAGTGGCAATACGGCGCATGATATCTCCGTAATCTTCGCCTGTCGTAAATGTTATAATTATTTTTCGTGAAGCTGCTTCTTCAACAACTTCTGCCGCAGAATCTGCTTCAGTCTGCCTGACAGCACCTTCTACAAAAAGAACTGGCTTCAATCTTAGCAGGGAATCAATAAATATAGTGTCATGATCATTCAGAATAAAATCAAACCTATTGTCAATATAGATACTTTCATAATCCAGATAAATATAATTGCCGGTACCTGATGTATAATCTTCTGGAATGTTGAGCCTGAGGAGAGATATTTTATCTAAATCTGCAAATTCGTCCAAACCGCCGCCATAATAATTTATCAGTTCTTCAAGATTTTCACCTTCGGTAAGTTCATATTCTCCCGGACGTTCAACGGCACCGGTAATGGTTACTTTCCTGTCATACCTCCTCAGTACAACGGTATCACCCGGACGCAGGAATGGGTCTTGCGTCATATCGCCATACCGTTGTGCTTGAAATAAATCATATCTCGCCGATGTTCCGTCTGCAGAATATACCTCAATATTCCGTTTGGATGAATATGGTGTTAAACAATCTTCTATTACTGTACTTAACCGGGTTTTTCCCCACAATGCCGTTTTTTCTTGTACAGAGGAAACTTCTCCCTTTATCGTTACCGGAAAGGAGTTTTTTTCATCATCTCTGCCCGTTGTCATCCGGAACGGAATAATCAGTGTATCATTCCGTTGAACTTGTATACCGGAAAGATACTCTTTGTCGTATAAAACAGATTCTATATTTAATGGTAAACTCTCCCCTGTGCGTAATACGTATGCATTTTGTAAATCTGCATTCAACGCCAATAGATCAGTATGTTTTCTGATTACAGTGGCATAATCTGTGCCTTCAATAAAGGATACTGCAACCCTGTTAGTTCTACCGTCTGTTGTTTCATCTGTTTTATCAGGTTCAATATCACCTACGGATACGGCTCCTTCTATAAAGAATACAGGTTGTTGTGATAATTTTGAGCCGATAGTTATATAATCCAGATTTTCAAGGGTTAATACAAATTTGCCGTCTTTATAAATGTCTTTTTTTTGTAGATAGATAATCTGTCCGATAGAATCCGGTTCTTTTATTGATTCTTGAGCTGATTCTATCATGCGGGATAAAGATATTTTATCTAAATCTGCAAATTCGTCCAAACCACCGCCATAATAATTTATCAGTTCTTCAAGATTTTCACCTTCGGTAAGTTCATATTCTCCCGGGCGTTCAACGGCACCGGTAATGGTTACTTTCCTGTCATACCTCCTCAGCACAACGGTATCACCCGGACGCAGGAATGGGTCTTGCGTCATATCGCCATACCGTTGTGCTTGAAATAAATCATATCTCGCCGATGTTCCGCTTGCAGAATATACCTCAATATTCCGTTTGGATGAATATTGGGTTCCTATAGTATTTACTAATTCACTAAGACGTTGTCCTCCCCAGGAAATAACCTCTGAAACTGCAGTAACTTCCCCTTGTATACGTACAGTAAATTGTGCCGGAGTGATAAGGGTAAATTGAACACCACTGAAGGGGTAATTTTTTGTGACAATATCTTCGACCAGTTTTTTTACATAGGTAAATTTTTTCCCGGATACATTGATTGAAGCAAGGTTTGATACTTTCAATATGTATGAAGTATCAAGTTGTATTGTATAATTGACAGCTTGTCCGGCAGCGTTATAACTTAAATTATATATATCCCCGGCGCATACCGTATATTCAGGATTTGATAAAGCGAGTTGCCGGAGCTGTAAAGATGCCACTTCTGCAGAAGTTATTGTATCAGATTGAGTTTGGGCATGTGCACCGAAAAGTAAAATGAAAAAATAAATGCTCCATATATATTTATAAAACCGCAAATTCACAGAATTTATTCCTTTCTGGTAATACTGTTGCTGCGCGTGTAGATTTATCAACTGAATCAAAAAATCTCACTGATATTACTATGACAAAAAAAAAAAAAATGTCAATTAAAAATATGACAGATAAAATTCATGTTTTATATTTTTGATCGAAAATGGTTCTATATAAAAAATGCGATTGATAGGGTTATCCGGGATTATGTTCCGTGAAAACACGGTATGTTTTATTCATATATATTTATGGTTTGTATTTGTGACAGCCGGCAACGGTCAGTTTTTTTGCTGACATAACCGGTAATGTGTGGTATAGTATAGTATCCTGTCCGGTTTGTCCGGCAGGAGGAGGCTTCTACCGGAGGTATAAACATGAATGTGGTAGTAATCGGTGCCCAGTGGGGTGATGAAGGTAAAGGTAAAATAGTAGATTTCCTTGCAGATCATGCGGATGCAATTGTACGGTATTCCGGCGGTGCAAATGCAGGGCACACGATTGTAATCGGTGGGGAGCAGTATGCATTGCATCTGGTGCCATCAGGTATTTTGTATCCTGATAAAACAGTATATCTGGGAACCGGTATGGTTATTGACCCGGAAGCATTGTTTGCAGAACTGTCCATGCTGGAAGAACGGGGTATCAGCTGGGAAGGCAGGGTATTTATTTCCGAACGGGCTCATCTGGTCTTACCCCGGTACCGGCAGCTGGACAAGGAGCGGGATGCGTTGCGGAAAAAACCAATCGGTACAACCGGACGGGGAATAGGCACCACTTATTCCATGAAAAGTGAGCGTGACGGTATCCGGCTGGCGGATTTAACTTGGAAAGAAAAGATGGATGAGTTGGAACCGGAAGACCGGGAATTCCTTGCTCCGTATATAGACCGGTTGGTTTCAATGCGGATAAATATTACCGCAGAAATGCAAAAACTAAAAAGTAGTTGTGTTCTGATGGAAGGTGCGCAGGGAGCAATGCTTGATTTGGATTCAGGAACGTACCCCTTTGTATCTTCAGGGATGTCTTGTTCTGCCGGCGCCGCCTGTGGAGCTGGAATCGGTCCCCGGCTGCTTGACCGGGTACTGGGTGTGTTTAAAGCGTATTCAACCCGGGTCGGAAACGGACCGATGCCTACAGAGTTTGATGAGCAAAGTCAGAGTGAACTTTACCGGTTTGTCCGGGATACCGGAAGGGAATACGGTGTTACAACCGGCCGTCCCCGGCGTTGCGGCTACCTTGATTTGGTTGCGCTCCGGTATGCGTGTCAGGTAAATACGATAGACGGACTCGTGCTGACTCATCTGGATATTTACGATACTTTGGATGAAATAGAAGCCTGTGTCGCGTATGAAATTGATGGTACCCGGGTGACTGATTTTCCTGCTTCCATTGATGAACTGAACCGGGCAAAACCGGTACTCAAAAAGTTTAGCGGTTGGAAATCTTCCCTTAAACAGTGTAAATCTTACTGGGATATGCCGGATGCCGCCCGGGAATATATAGAATTCATAGAAGCATATACGGAAACGCCGATAGATATTATTTCTGTTGGATATGAACGGACCGAAACAATTGTCCGCCGGAATCCTTGGAAAAAGTAGAGATTTATGAAACTTTCTACCGGAAACGGTGTCTTATACATCGTGTAATGCGGCTCATGATTGAATGATGGATATTAACCGGCGGCCGCAGCAGGAGTATCTATGCAGACAATTACCGATTTAGGTTCATATACGTTTCCGGCTCTATGGAAAAATACACTCACCCGGTTTGCTGACCGGCCCGCATTGTCTATGGTTCACGGTAACCCGGTGACTTATGCCCGGCTGGGGGAAATGATTGTTCAGGCGGCGCAACTACTTGTTCGGAACGGTTTTATACCAGGGAAAAAGATAGCGCTTCTCAGCAGCGGTATGCCGTGGTGGGGGGCTGTATATCTGGCGATAGTTAATTATGGCGGCATCGCTGTACCGCTGTTACCGGATTTTACTGTTGGTGAAATAGAAACAATTCTTCGCCATGCAGGTGTTGACGGTATTATAGTGAGCAGCAAATTGTTGCCGAAAGTACAGGAACTGCCCGGTGACTTAGTGCCGTTTGTACTGCTTATGGATGACTGTTCTGTAGTCAGGGGTTTGCCGCTTGTTCCAGGTGAACAGCCGCCGTTGTTGCCGCAAGTGACCGTGTCAGAATCTGATACCGCATCAGTCATTTATACATCCGGTACCACCGGCCGCTCAAAAGGGGTGGAATTAACCCATAAAAATCTCATCTGGACAGCAATCCGGTGCCAAACATATCACCGGGTAAATAAATATGACCGTTGCCTGTCATTTCTTCCGCTCTCTCATGTATATGAATTTACGATAGGGTTTGTAATGCAGATTCTGAACGGTAGTTGCATCTACTATCTGGAAAAACCTCCTACGGTAACCACATTATTGCCGGCATTCAAACTAGTCCGTCCTACTGTTGTGCTCAGCGTTCCGTTGATTATGGAAAAAATCTATAAAAACAAGATACTGCCGGCATTTACTGAAAAAAAACTGACGGCCCGCTTATACCGGAACCGCTTCTATCGGGGTATCCTGAACCGGATTGCAGGAAATCAGCTAAAAAAAACAATGGGCGGTAAAGTTAAATTTTTTGGTATCGGTGGGGCAAAGACAGATCCTGATGTAGAACGATTTATGAAGGATGCCCGGTTTCCGTATGCAATCGGGTACGGATTGACAGAAACATCCCCATTGCTTGCAGGGTCAGGGCCTAAAGAGACTGTTCCCGGAACTATCGGGCGGGTAATGGATGGCGTGGAAATGCGTATCCTGCATCCTAATCCAGAAACAGGAATCGGTGAAGTTGTTGTCCGGGGACCGAATGTCATGAAAGGATATTATCGGGATGAAAATCTGACAGCAGAAGTTTTTACCACAGATGAAGATTCCTGTGGTGCCGGCTGGTTCAAAACCGGAGATTTAGGGTTGCTGGAAAAACGGAAGGGATATGACTGGCTTTCCCTGAAGGGGCGATCAAAGAATATGATACTTGGCGCATCCGGTGAAAATATTTATCCGGAAGATATTGAGTTTGTGTTGAACCAGCATCCATTAGTATCGGAGTCATTGGTTGTTGAAGATGAAAAAGGGTTGGTTGCGTTAGTAAAGCTGGCAGGAGATTTTGCTTCATCAGTGGGATCTGCAGTAGGTGGAGCGGTGGAAGAACTCAAAGATGATCTGTTGTATAAGAGGGAAGAAATACTGTCGGAAATCCAGTTTTTTGTAAACAACCGGGTAAATAGAATGTCAAAAATCGGTAAAGTTCAGCCGGTTGAAGAATTTGAAAAAACAGCCAGCCAGAAAATAAAACGGTATCTGTATAATTTGAAACACAACCGGAAAGAGAATGATTCCGGTACAGAAAATCCTTCAGGAACCGGCAGAGAACCGCCGGATAATTCCGGTATGGATACCGGGGATCGGTAACTCCCTATTTTACCAAAAAGCCGGTTCCGGTACAGTACAGAGTACGTTACAGTTTACCGTGATTGTCACAGGAACCGGGTGTGGTGGATATGCGGTGGAGTAGAGGAGTAGAAAAGTTTTTTTTACTCAGTTGCGATATTTTGCTGCCGTTTGTTTTGCGGGCTGCCCGGGAATTGTTGTGTGAAACTGTTTTATACAAATAAATTCTGAACCGCTGATTTAAAACAGTTTCCCCGGTGGAATTCATTCTTAAACATTCCGAATGATGTAGCTCCTGGGGAAAATATCACATCGGTATTTCCGGTGTATGTATAGTCCTGCCGGGATAAGAATTCTTTTAACTGCAGCAAGAGCTCTTCCAATGCGTTGAACGGACCGAAAAACGGAATCTGTGCCTGTTCCAGCATTGGAACCAATTTGTCGGTACCGGTTCCGGCCAGAAGCCACAGTGAAGCCGGATGCCTGCAGGATAAGGCGGCAACTAATGGTTCAAAATTCAGGTTTTTATCGGTTCCGCCGCAGATGAGATGAACCGGATGTTCAAATGCTCCCGCTGCGGCAGCAGCTGCTTCGGGAACAGTCGCTGCGGAATCATTATAAAACTTGATCTGATCAGGAATTGTCTGTATCGGCTGCCATGAATGGAAATATTCCAGCCGGTGGGCAATTCCCGGCCAGGTTGCTAAAATATGTTTAATGGTATCCGGTGCAATACCTTCTAAACCCATAACAAGTGCTGCGTTCAGGGCATTTACTTTCATATGGTTGCCGGGAACAACCATCGTATCCAGTACTTGTACCGGTTCGCAGCCGGGCAACTTCATGTATCCGCGGTCGTCGTCGTCCAACCATACACCCTGCCAGTGCGGAACTTTGACCGACCGGCCGTAGCGCAGGATTCCGGCGGGGCTTTCCGTAGCAAATATGTTTCCCCAAGGATCTGCTGCTGCACAGATTGTCCAGTCATCAGTAGTCTGGGACGCATAAATCAGTTTTTTATCTGCTACATAGGCTTCCATGGAACCGTACCAATTCTGGTGGTCAGGTACAATGGTTGTTATCACTGCAATATGGGGCTTCAATACGTTTCTGCCCCGAAGATCTGCCAGCTGCCAGCTGGATAATTCCAGCACGACCGGTGTATGTTCATGGGTTTTATCAAGAAATGACAGGGGACTTACGGTTATATTTCCTCCCAGAAACGCTGTAAAACCGGCAGCGCAGAGTCCGTAATAAATTGCGCTTACCGTAGAGGACTTTCCTTTGCTGCCGGTGACAGCAATAACCGGCGCCCGGGTCAGCTGTAAAAAAACAGAAATATCCGTTTCTATTGCTTTTGCCGCAGCGAGATAAATATTTCCGTCATACTTTACACCGGGGTTTTTAATAACTACATCCGCAGATTCAAAATCCGCAATATCGTGTTTTCCCAGCACAAACCGGAGGTTTTCTCCGTAGCAGTTAATTTCATCTTTTAAAGATTCCAGCGTTGGTGCCAATTGCTCCGCGGTTTTCATGTCTGTGACTGTGACCCGGGCGCCGTGTTTCAAAAAGAACCTGACAGAAGCTTCTCCGCCTCCGTTCAATCCAAGCCCCATTACGGTAATCTTTTTTCCGGCTATAGATGTCAGATCTGGAAAACTGCAGCCGGCAGGATAAGTGTGCGGTACTACCATACAATGCACCCTTGCCCGGCTACCGGCTGGTTTGAAGCCTGTTCCGGGCGGAACTGCGTTCCAGTCCTTCCTGAATCAGCAGCTCAATTAAATCTGAATATGAAAGACCTCCGGCTTCGCACATTTTAGGAAACATACTGATGGGGGTGAATCCCGGCATAGTATTCAATTCGTTCAAATACAGGCAGCCGGTTTTTGTATCGATGAAAAAATCAACCCGTGAAAGTCCGCTGCAGTCCAAAACGGAATATGCTTTTACTGCTGTTTTGCGGATAACTTCTATCTGTTCCGGAGTTATTTCTGCGGGAATACATAATGCCGCTCCGTCAGGATCGGTATATTTTGCATCGTAATCATAAAATACGTGGGTCGGTTTGATTTCACCCGGAACGTATGCTGCCGGTTCCGGACCGGTTACGCTGTTTCCGGTGACAGAACATTCTATTTCCCGGGCTTGGACAGCCGGCTCAATCAGTATTTTATCATCCCAGCAGAATGCATCTGCAACGGCTTTTTCCAATTCTTCCCGGCAGGCTGCTTTTGCGGCTCCTACAGAACTGCCGGCGCTGCATGGCTTTACAAACAGCGGGTAGCCGAACTCCTGTTCCGCCCGGAGACAGGCTGTGCCGGCAGATTCATTCCGTCTGATACAAACATGGGGCAGCACCGGTAAACCGGCCTGCTTCCACAGCAGTTTTGCTTTTTCTTTGTCCATTGCGGCTGCACTGGAAAAACATCCGCAGCCGGTATATGGAATTCCGGTCATATCCAGCAGACCTTGGATAGTACCGTCTTCGCCGTATGTACCATGGAGTACCAGAAAAGCAATATCCACCGGCAGCGGGCCTGTTTTTGTTTGGATACCGGCACCGGTTCCACCGCCGGGACACAGTAACAGCTTATGTTCCGCTGCTGTCTGTATGTTGAGCACCGCCTTCGTATCCCCGGTTATTCTTAATCTTTCTTCTTCCGGTTGGAGGTACCAGAATCCGGTTTTTGTCACACCTATCAAGTAGACAGTATGTTTATGCGGGTCAATATTCCGGACAATTCCGGAAGCGGAAACCAGTGACACTTCGTGTTCACCGGAACGTCCGCCATAAATTATTGCAATATTCATTGTTATTCTCCTGCACCGGTGAAATTGATTTCTGCCAGTGCTTTTTCTGCTTCTGATATTTCATCATAGGGCATAACATAATCTTTATAAATGATGGAATTTTCGTGTGCTTTTCCCAGTAACAGGACAATGTCGTTTTTATCGGCAAGAGAAAATGCTTTTCTGATAGCCTGCGGGCGGTCTGGAATAAGATACAGTCCGTTTGCCTCAGTTTTGCCTGTTTCCCGGCATCCTGCAGCAATCATTTCCAGCAAGGCATTTGAATCTTCGCCCCGGGGATCTTCATCGGTTAATATGATGGTATCACACCATTGGGCTGCAATCCGGCCTTGTTCGGGTCTCTTTTGCGTATCCCGCTCACCTGCAGAACCGAATACAGCAATAATATGCCCGGTTGCCCGTTGTTTGATCGGTGGAAAAATTGTTTCAAAAGATGAAGGCGTATGGGAATAGTCTACTATAACTTCAAAAGGTTGTCCCTTGCGGATTTCTGTCATACGTCCTTTTATCGGATGCAATTTGCTGCATAATGGTGCTGTTCCCGCAATAGTCCGTCCGGTGATATTACTTGTTGTAATGATGGCGGCAAGAAGATTGTAGGCATTAAATGCCCCTCCGACCGGAGCATTTACGGAAACCGGCACGGTACTGACTTCCGGCATACCTGCATGACCGCTTATGGTAAAAGAAATGGTATCTGCGGTTGTCTTAATATTTTCTGCCGCACAATAGGGTACACTTCTGGGAATGGGAGGCAGGTTTTTCGCACTCTTCCCGGCAATTCCATATGTCGTAAACCCGTATACCGGCAATCCGGTTGCAGCAGCAAAGTAGGATGCAGCGGGATCTTCCGTGTTAATAACACCGAATGCCGGTACCGCGGTAATTGTTCCGGTAATTGTTTTGATGTGATTATGCCGGGCAAGGTTTCTGAACAGATTTGCCTTATCGTATTTATACTGCTCCTGGGTGCCGTGGAATTCCAGATGTTCATGCGTAACGTTCATCCAAACGGCAGCGTCAAACAAAACATCTCCCAGCCGGTTTGTTTTAATTGATAACCCGTGGGATGATGCTTCCACTACGGCGTACCGGCAGCCATTCTGTACCATTTCATTAAGCCGCTGCTGGACAATGGGGGCTTCCGGTGTTGTCTGATGTTCCGGATTCGGTAGCGCGTCATCTCCCAGTGAATATTCCACTGTAGAAATAAATCCTGCTTTTTCGCCTGCCAGCCGCAGTAGCTGCCAGATAAAAGAAACGGTAGAGCTTTTGCCTTCTGTACCGGTAACACCGATAACAGCCAGTTTGGTGGACGGATAATCGTAAAAGACAGCCGCAGCCGGTGACATGGCGAATCTGGTGTCTGCCGTATGAATCATTACCGGAAGCGGCTGCCGGTTCTTTTTGCGGAGCTGCAATTTCTGCTGTACAGAGGCAGGCAGTTCATCCTGATATACAACTGCGGATGCCCCGTTTTCTACAGCCTGCGGTATAAATATATTGCCATGGGTATGGGTACCTGGCAGGGCAAAAAACAGTGAACCGGGAGCTGCCTTCCGGGAATCAAAACAAATATCGGTAATCATAGGATTTGTATTTTGTCCAATGATTTTATGGTTGAATACGGAAATTATTTGGGAAAGTTTTTTTTGCATAGTGTCAGTATTTTACCGGTTTATTTCAGTTTTGCATAGTCCTGTAAATTTTTATTTAGTGTTTCCTGTCGTGAATGTTCCCGGTTATATCTGTGGGCGAAATACAAATGTCTTATTGCAACGGTTCCTGCAACCGGTATGGAAATCGGATAAAATCTGATGGTTCGCATGATTCTGTGAAAATGTATTCCGGAACCGTGAATCCGGTATCAGATTCTGATGGAACCCGGTCATAAAGCGGTTGTTTGTTTCATTTTGCTGCTGATTATTTTGACAAAGCATAATAGGAGTGCTAAAAAAGTTATTCCCCAGGAAACCGGATATGAAAAATAAATTGTACGGGTAGTATGAAATGAATCATACATGAATATTGTTGCCAGCCATAATAATCTGATACCGCATGCTCCAATCAGGGTTACAAGCATGGGGAGTAACGACTGTCCTAACCCGCGGATAGCATTTGCCATGACATCCATCATGCCGCACAGGGCGTAACTTATTCCGATAATGCTGAGCCGGAACATTCCTGCTGTGATGACGTCCTGATTGGAAGAATAAATACCCAGCAGTATCGGTCCGAATAACACAATGGACGATCCGAGTACCAGTCCGATTACAAAAACCGATGCTTCCGAAATTAAAACCAGCCGCCGGATGCGTTTAAACTGCCGGGCACCGGTGTTTTGGGAGACAAATGTCAAGGTACCTTGGGCAAACCCGTTCATGGAAGTGTAGACAAAGCCTTCAATATTCGACGCTGCGGAATTTCCTGCGATTACTGTTGCTCCAAAAGTGTTTACGGCTGATTGTATGATTACATTCGACAGGGAAAACACGATGCCTTGAAATCCTGCCGGCAGACCTATTTTTAATATTTTAATAAAAATGTTCCGGTTCAATGTTAAATTTCTGAGAATCAGCTTGAATTCGCCTGTTTCATGTCTCAAACACTGGATTATCAAAGCTGCAGAAATATATTGGGAAATAATAGTTGCAAAGGCGACCCCTGCCACATCCATTCTGAATACAATGACAAACAGAAGGTTCAACAGTACGTTGATGATACCTGCGGTCAAAAGATAATACAGCGGTCTTTTTGTGTCGCCTTTTGCCCGGAGAAGTGCACTTCCGAAATTATATGCCATGGTTGCCGGCATACCACAAAAGTAGATTTTCAAATACAAGGAAGCTAGCTGTAAAACTTCTTCCGGGGCCTGCATAAGTGTCAGTATGTACCGGGCTCCGATAACTCCGGCTATAGTTATAATTATTCCGCTGTATATGCTCAGTAACATTGCTGTATGTACGGTTTGTTCCAGTTCCCGTTTTTTACCTGCACCAAAAAAATGGGCAGCAACCACATTTGTTCCTACCGATAATCCCACAAACAGATTAACCAATAGATTTATCAATGCGCTGGTAGAACCGACTGCTGCAAGGGAATTATCTCCGGCAAAACGGCCCACGACAATAATGTCCGCTGCGTTGAATAATAATTGAAGGAGACTGGAAAGCACTAGAGGGATAGAAAACAACAGAAGTTTTGAAAAAACCGGTCCTGATGTCATGTCAATTTGGTAGGATGAAGTATTATTTTTTTTAATCATGTATATATAGTATCATGTTACCGTATTAAATGCAAATCCGGTCTAATAATAAAATCCATTTATGAAGTAAGCATGAAAAATGCCGGGAATTTAAATATTTCCGGTCTTTTTTATTTCAATGAATTTAAGAAACATCGTTGTGCCTTGTTCCGGGATACTGTCTGCGGTTAATTCAATGCCGGTTTTCAGGGCAAGCTCTGCGGCTATTGCGAGACCAAGTCCTGCTCCGCCGGTATTGCGGTTCCGTGATTTATCCACCCGGTAAAAGCGCTCAAAAATAAACGGTAAATCTTCTTTTGGAATACCGGTTCCGTTGTCTTTGACTGATAAAACGGGGGCCCGGTACGCAATTGTGATGCAGGGTTTCCGGACTGTATAGGTAATAGCATTCTTCAAGATAATCCGGAGAATTTCTACAAAGCTGTCTTCGTTGATTTCTACTGTACTTGTATCGGGAATATCAATGTGTATGTCTGCATCCGGATTGATGAGGGCAAAATCTGTCTTTATCCGGGTAACGATCGGCAGCAACGGAAGAAGTTTTTTTTCATAAATATATGGGGAATCGTTTTGTGTCCGGTATAGTTTCAGCAGGGATTCCGTAAGCCTGTTCATTGCATGGGATTCCCGCTGGATAGCTTCCAGACCTTCTTTTAAAACATCAGGGTTATGTTTCCCCCATTTTTGAAGAACATCAGCATATCCCATAATTACGGATAACGGGGTTTTCAGTTCATGGGAAACGTCGGAAGCAAACCGTTTCTGTGTTTCAAAGTCGTGTTCCAGCCGCGCGAATAAATCATTGAATGTACGGGCAAGCAGAGCCAGTTCGTCCTGGTTTTTCCCTTCGTCAAGCCGGAAATCGAGATGTTCACTCCCGATGCTTCTTGCCTGTTCGGTTATTTTCCGTATAGGAGACAACAGCCGTGCCGTGGTTCTGACCGCAATGCCCCATGAAACTATCAGAATCGGAACAGAACAGAACAGAAAAATAAACGGCATAAAATTAACAAACTGATTGGACGTATCTGCATCCATGTCAGAAGCAACCTGAATATGATATGGGGAGACGGTGGAATTATCAGCCGTAATGTATTTTGCTGCATATATCAAATTCAAGTTTCCATCGGTAAAAAAATCCTTTACAAAAAGCCGCTTTGTTTTATCCGGTGGGGTAATATCCAGCTGTGGTATCATCGGATCATTTGTTTTAATAACGGTACCATACTTATCGGATACCCGGTACAGCATATGATACGGAATTCCGTTGATGTCGGGAACACGTTTGCCTGCCGGTAACGCAAGAATACTTTGTTCTATGATGGCCAGCGTAGTCAGCAACTCCTGATTTTTTTGGTTGGAAATATGTATCTTGGTTGCAAGAATAATAATACTGGAAAAAAAAAGTACCGAGCAGAAAATCAGTATAGAGAGGGTAGTAGCGATGCGGACAGAAATGGACGGGTTTGAAAAGAGTTTCATTATCAGTCGCCCATGATACAATAACCGATGCCCCGCATGGTTTTGATAATAGACGGTATTTTTTCTTTGCCGTCAGCAGGGGGATCGAGTTTTGTCCGTAAAAATCTGACATATACATCCACAGAATTACAGTCGATATAGTGATCCTGTCCCCACACAAAATCAATAATCTGTTCCCGGGATAGTGTTTTTCCTTTATTCTGTGCCAGATATAAAAGCAGCATGTATTCTGTACGGGTGAGAGGGATTTCTTTGCCGTCTTTATAAACGAGACATACATTTGTATCTATTTCAATGTTGCGGATTATAATAGACGATTGTTCTGCTTCGGGATTTTTTCCGGTAAAATTATTTCTTCGCAGTGCACTCCGAACCCGTGCAAGTAGTTCTTCTATAGCAAACGGTTTGGTAATATAGTCATCC
>CALXOI010000058.1 GCA_944389965.1 uncultured Treponema sp. | reverse complement strand
GGCATTAGTCAGTCCGCTCATTATGTCCGGCAGCATTGTCCGGAGCAGCTGGCGTTCCGGTTACGGTATCACGGCAGTAATCCAGTGCGGACTTGTCGTCATTCTTGTCCTGGCTCTGCCACTATGGAAACGGGTTCCGTCCCGTACTGTCCGGCAATCAAACACATCCCTCCAGAGCGGAAACCACAGCCGGCAGGGTTGTACCGGAAAACATCCAGCAGCAGACCTCTTTGCTCCATTTAAACTTCCCGGAGCAAAACCTGTGCTGGGAGGTTTCCTGCTGTACTGCGGCGTGGAATCCACAACCGGCTTGTGGGGCGGTTCATATTTAGTTTCTGTAAAAGGACTCACTCCCCAAGCTGCTGCTGTCTGGGTCTCAATGTTCTACACGGGTATTACAGCAGGCAGATTTTTAAGCGGTCTTGCAGCCTTAAAATTCGACAATAAGACACTAATCCGTATCGGACAAGTGATTATTATAACCGGGGCATGCTGGCTGCTGCTGCCTGTAGATAACCAGCTGCCGTTGGCGGGGCTTATCATGATTGGACTAGGTTGCGCCCCGATTTATCCGGCTATGCTGCATGAAACTCCGGCGCGGTTTGGTCTGGAAAATGCCCGGTCACTGATGGGGTTTCAGATGGCTGTTGCATATACAGGATCTACCGGAATACCGCCTCTATTCGGGGCTGCGGCTGTGCGGTCAACAATGGCAATTTTTCCATTTGCCATCGGCATTATGGCGCTGCTGATGTGGGTTTGCTGCGAATCGGCAAACAGACACCTGTATACACAGCGGTATCCCCATTCAGCAGATTAAATTTGTACGGACAGTCCCGGACGGCAGCCAGAGATTCACGGAATCATGCCGGCAGAACACACTGCGGACTGAATATCAGGAAAGGAGTATACGTATGAAACACACAATTATCAAACCAGCGGCAGCAATCCTGTTGCTGGCAGCGCTGGTTACCGGCTGTGTGTCGGTACCGGATAAAGCAGCGGTCATCAGTCCCCGGCCGGAACGGATGATGTGGGAAATCACCGCGCCTACAGGAACAACGGTCTATATATTGGGGACAATCCATCTGGCGGATACAGAAACTGCAACCTTACCGGAACCGGTACTTGCCGCCTTTGATAGTGCCGATGAACGGTTTGGAGAACTTTCCGCACCGGATATGATGCAACTGGAACAACATATACTGATGAAAGTCAATGACACGCTCCTCCTTAATGAAAACGGAGAGCCCGTTTCCATCACCAGCTTTCTTTCACCGGATGAAGTCACCTGTCTTAATCAAACAATGGAACAGGCTTTAGGACAGGCGTATACACAAGATGTATTTACAGCCCTCACCCTGCTGCCTCCCTGGTACTGGATAAACTTGCTGAATACCATGGAAATGGAACGGTCCGGATATACGGCAGTGCAGGGAATCGATGTACAGCTGTATATCCGGGCGGCAATAAACGGACTGGAAATCGCCGGTCTTGATGCTGTCGAAACGCAGCTTGATCTGTTATCATACGGTTCTACAGAAGATCACATCACTATACTGAAGCAAATGATTGCTGATATGCAAACCGGGAAATCACAGGAGTCATTGGAGGAAATGGTATTCCTATACAAGCAGGATAACCGGGAAAAATTGAAAATATATCTGGAACAGGAAATGCAGGAAACAGACGGACTGAGTGAGGGATACATTACCGGTTATCTTGATAATTTAATCAAAGAACGGAACCGTAACTGGGCAAATCAAATTACGGAAATGTTACAGGAACCGGACAAAACATATTTTATTTTCGGTGGTGCCGCCCACTGGTTGGTATTTCCATCTGTATTTGATATGCTGATAAAAGACGGAAGTGCCGTTATGGTTCAATAACACCGTACTGTAATTACCCACCGTGCAGATACAGAACAAAAAACGGTGTCAGGAAGTCACACAGTAACAGATATCACATTATAACTGCCATCTGCACTGTATTATATGACTTTACATGAGTAGTTTAATTCTGGCAATAATATTACACTATCTTCTCTGGCAGCTAATAAAAAATGAAAAAATACAATATAAACCAATCAAATTTATTAAGAAAAATTTTATCCCTTTTTTATCTTGCTTTTGAAACAAATCTTTCAAATATTTTTACGACATGGTTTACAACCCACAACGTTTCAGATTCTTCCAAAAAATTGATTCCGCCTATTTTGTAACGCTTTCTTGTCATTGGTATATTTCAAATACCCGGTATACATTCCCGTACAGTTACGTTGCAGATAAAACTCTTGCTACCTGCCGTTTATCAAGTACAATCTCAAATTGCGAAACAACTACTATCCGGAAAAAAGTTATCTACGTATCTATTCCACCTTGCTTTACCCTGACATAAAAAATTCTAAACCAGTTGTATAATATTTATTTCCGGCCGGAATATCCCTTCTGTCACGGTACCTGTTAAAATCCCGTTGATGCCATATCCCCAGGATCGGTTTTCTGATTTTGCCAACTGCCAGATATGGCAGCTACCCCTGATCTATTCACACAACTGGATTTTTATGCAAAGATATTTTCCTTTGTGCATTGTTTACGGAGCTATGCATTGTTTTCTCTTCCAGCCAGGGTCATGCCAATTCCTTGCAGATACAGTATTATCCCTCATACGACAGGTTGGCATCCCAAGCATCATAAATATGCGCAATAATTACCATATAAGTCAGCAACAAACCATGAACCGTCATCAGCAAATTTCACATAATGAATATCACCAATGTGAGTATCAGGAGATTGTAAATAATTTTTCAGTGATGAAGGTACAGTACCGTCAAACACATATCCCTGTTCATAGCAAGCAACCAACCCCTTATTGGTGATACATACAGAATACAAGTACCCATACTGCTGCATACCATTGATTAGCAATGACAGAATCCGGTTATCATTGCACCAGATATTTTCTTCAGAAATAACCACGACAATATTGCGGTCATTAAAACTGACACACGTAATCCGTTCCTCTGCTGCTAAAGCTGCTTCAACAAAAGAATCGACATCTACCGGATACCCGGTTCCGTTTAACTCATCACCCGTAATATACCAGCAACCCTGTTCGGTCAAACAGACATCATCAATTGTCAGTCCTGATGTATTACAATATTCCAACGCCGAAACCAATGATGCAGGTATACCTGATTGAATAAATCCATTGCTACCATAGATAGCAACAATACCGTTGTACTGGGTTATCGCCATATTATGACAATAACCTGTTTTCTCTAATTCTGCTGTAATATAGTCAACATTAGATTGTTCCTGCTGGGCAAAACAAACACTGAGGCTGATACAAAAAAATACAAAACAAGCAGTCCATTTTTGTTGCATTAAAATCCCCCTTAATATGTATTATTCTATTATAAACTCTGTTTTTATAGACGTCAATATAGTTTTATTATTCAGCGGGTAACCCTTTATGTAAGAGATAAAATATGCAAAATTTACAGAATAAGATTAGTATAGGAAAGCCTGACAAAAGAATTTATTACAAAAGCTGAATCTGTCCGACACGGCAGGCAGAAATACCACAGATTTTCTGTCAGACTTGGTGACCATTTTCTATGACGGCTGCCAGCATATAATGTATACAGCCACAGTATCATTTTTTATATCTGCAGCAGTAATTCTTATACAAGATGTTCCTGTATGTTCATACAGAAAAAACCAGCGACTACCCATGAAGAATAACTTCGGGACACTGCTGTAATATGCAGTTGTCCCGGAATTGAAATAATTCTAAACGGGAATGATAAGCGGGAAATTACGGTACCGCATATCATCAAGATAGCAGGATACCCCTGTGTTGTCTCCACTGCCGGGCATACCGGTTACCGTTTTTTCTGTATTTGTAAAAATTCAAGCACCGTAGGAACAAAAGCTTTGTCAGAAATAGCAATATGTTCCAGAATCCAGTCATACAAAAATTTAACAAAATCCATTGCATCCTGAAATTCAGCCTGGTTAAATGTCTTTAACGTCTCTGTTACTTTTGCGGTAAATTCCCGGTGTTTCACTTTGTGTTGAGGTAATTCTGCATAGCCGACTGTTGCCATCAATTTTTCTTCATCTGAAAAATGTAGTTTTACATATTCTACCGTATCCCGGAGAGCATCAGACAACGCTTCATGCCAGCCAGGAATGGTAGCCCGATATTTGTTTCTGATAACGGCTTGATATAAATCGTTGCACAGATTGACTAGCTGTTGATGTTGTGCATCAATATTCGGAATTCCCAATTCAAATTTTTTTTCCCACCGGATAAAATCCTTATTCTCATCAATATTCATTGTTCATTACATCCCTTTATATTTGATTTCCCATATTACAGCATCCGTACCAGTAAAGAACCTTTCCGATGCGGATGTCCGAAACAGATTTATTTTTTATAACCACATTTAGAACAAACCCCATTTTCACTTAGTGCAATTCCGCACCACGGACAACGGTCTATTTTATTAGAAGGAATGAATTCTTCTGACGCAGCATTCACTCCACTGGTAAAGGTAATTTTTGCAATATTCAATTTATCTTTCAATAATTCGTGTACAATTTTAATCATACCTTCAACTGTCATGGTTTCTTTAGTGCCAACCACCCGACAGTCAGGATAAGCTGTTGCCAATTCCGTTTTAAATGCCATCCCTTTCATCTTACTGTATGGTAACCGTTGTGATGATTCTCATAATCAGCTCCTTTGTACCATAATTTATACGGAAAAAGCCGATCCTACATTCAACAAAATAACTGCCACAGACCGGAAATACCATTAGGCATTACAATCAGGGCAAATTCCCCGAAAGATAATATCATAACCGGTAAAATTAAAACCATGACTGTCCCTGATATTCTTCTCTAATCCGGAAACATACGGCATATCCACATCAAACACTCTGCCACATTTTTCACATTTCACGTGATAATGTTCACTGCAACAATGATCAAAATGATCAGGTCCACCAGGAATGTTTAACTTATGAATCTGTCCTATTTCATCCAAACGATTTAAATTCCGATACACAGTTCCCCGGCTTATGGACGGATGATCTTTGGAAATTTCTTCATATACCTGATCTGCCGTAGGATGATTCTGCAATTTTTGAACCGTAGAAAGAATAACAGAACACTGGATTGTATTTCGTTTTATCAGTATAACATCCTTATTAATAATTTATATTAATAACTATGCTATATTATTATTTTATTGTCAATCACTTTTTTTATAAATTAACTATTATGTATCAGTAAAATATTAAAGAATAGATTTGAAATTACACCCCTCGTTTCGTTCTATACTAGTGCACAAAAGCTTGAAGCAAGCCGTTAAATTTGAATTTTTACAAATACCTTTGGAGAATTTACAAGTTGAAAAATATCAGGAAAACTTTCATATATTGCATATTTTATATAAATATTATCAGCGACACCAAACCGGATATAATCAGTAAAATAAAATTCATAAGCAATATCACAAATTCCGATAAATTCCCAGCCTGTACAAGAAAAGCTCTGTACCTGGCTCTGAAAATCATAAAGAGCGTAACCATGAAAATCAATACCAAATGTCTGCCTGCCCGGTTGCTCATATTTAAATCTTAAAAGATTTTCAAAACCGATGTTATAGCTATATGTACGAGCTGTACCAGCTCCTTTATCAACAAGTTGTCGCCGATAATAATAGAAATCAGATGTTCCAAGAACAACCCCTGCACAATGTGCCTGCCATTCAATTTTACTATCCCCAAGCCGAATACGCTGTTTCACTGCAACTCCAGGTGCTATCGATGAAAATTGATAAAAAGAGTGCCAGTCAAAATCATATTCAAGAACAAGACCAATTGAAGTATCAGAGTTTTGTCCGGTATCAAGAGTGCGGGCAAAAAGCATGCCATCACTAAATATTCTTACCCAATAGAATAGGGCTTTATCTATGTCGGGCCAATTACAATCAGATCCCATTCCTGAGCCTTTACCAAGGGCTGCACTGATGCTCAAATTGAACTGGCTATAAGGTACATTTGATTCATGTGTATACGGATCATTATAAACGACATGAAATTCCGGCATAAACCAAAACGGATAAATTTCAATTTTATTATAATCAAAACCAGGTCCTAGAATATTTGTATATGTATGAGTCATTCCGATCATCACCGAACCAGACATTTCAAAAATATTACCAACCGTCTGCGGCGGATGTATTCTCCAAAGGTATTCTGTCCACAATCGTTGAGGATTAACCAAAATCCCAAAAAGACGACTAAAACTATTTGCTTCCATCGAAAGTCGGTAAAGCATTTCTCCTACGCCGAATGAAGCAATCGTTGTGTATACCATATCATTTATTGACGGATCATTCTTTTCGCCAAAATATTCCCAGATAAAAGAACCAAGAAAAGTAATTCCCAAAGATTCCAAACTATTCAAATTAGCACCCTTGGCTGCCATATAATAAAGGCTGCCTTGATATGGGTGGAGGACAAAATTTGTCCAATACCAGTCCGTATCGAATTCGAGATTTCGCTCCCAGAATCTATTCCAGTCAGAAAAATCTGTCTGTGCCCAATTGGAGCCAATCATATATCTGTTCCAGACGGAAAGGATTACATTAAATGCCATCATACCTCCTAGGCCAACAAAAGGATGCTTCTTTAAATTCCACGATGGCACGGACTCTTTTTCTGCAGTAATACTATTAAGTCGAAACACAATCCCATCATTCTCATTTACCGGCTGAGGGGAAGAAAAACCAACAGATTCATCTTCATTCAAATTATCACTGAATTGAATAGAAATTAATTCATCCTGTGCGTAGGATTTGTATTCTTCTGACCATGCTGAAAGGTATGATACATTAGAACAACTTATCAATAAAATAACTAATAGCCCTGTTTTTAAATTCATTTTTCTCCTAATACAACCACAGGTTTCATGAAATATTCATGTATATGACTTTTTAATCTGTGTCTCTACAAAAAAAGTAGTACAACTCATACAATCTATAGAAATACGGGGTATATTATATATATACAAAGTTAGAAAATCAACAAAAATACATATTTCCAACCAAAATAAAATACCAATATTCATTCTACCCTATCTCAGATTTATACGAATAAAATCAATAAAACGCATTATTCCTCACGCACCATCCGCAAAAGAATAATACTCCGCTGTTCCGGAAATATGTTTATTTTAACTGCCATTCCCATAGTTAAAAATGTGTGAAAAATTCTGTAAAATCAGATTTTCCTAAAACTGTTTTTTTCATCTGCACCATTTTTTCCCACACACCCAATGTACAGGATATATTCTGAACCGTTTTTATTAATTTTAATCCGGACGATATTTCCGCATTTTACAGACAGAATAAAATAATTGATATTTTCCCTGAAACAGCTTGACACTTTCATCACTCTATGATACATTACGATACATCGAGAGGTTAAACACCGATACCCAGATACGGGCGAGAGTGGTGAAATTGGCAGACACGCCAGACTTAGGATCTGGTGCCCTAGGCGTAAGGGTTCAAGTCCCTTCTCTCGCATTCCTTTTGGAAGCGGATAGGGACAAGTGCTTAGCCGTGTATTTTTGCGGGAATAGCTCAGTGGTAGAGCGCGACCTTGCCAAGGTCGATGTCGCGGGTCCGACTCCCGTTTCCCGCTCTCAGCAAAGGCGATTCGGAGTAATCTGAATCGCCTTTTTTAATATTCTCATAAGAAGGAAACCAGCCGTGAACGTAACCAAAGAAATTACTAAACTGGAAAATTCAGCAGTAAAATTAACTGTTACCATTGCAAAAAAAGATGTAGCTGCCGGCTACCAGGAAACTATTACTAAGTATGCAAAAAATATTCAAATTCCCGGGTTCAGAAAAGGTCATGTCCCGGTTTCTGTGTTAGAACGCAAATACGGTGAAGCTTTAAAAGCTGATGCTGCCGGTGATATAATAGAAAAAGCACTAGGCGAAATTTTTGAAGAAATTGAAGAACGCCCGCTCCCGTATGCACAGCCACAGATGGATGAAGCGCCGGTACTTGATACAGAAAAAGATTTGACATTTACCGTTACGTATGATGTTTTCCCTGTTGTTAAAGTGGAAAATTTTGACGGTATTACAGTAAAAGAACCTGTTGTTGAAATCGGGGACAAAGAATTAGATGAGGAATTGGAACAAATCCGGGAACGGAATGCCATGGTTCTTGATAAAAAAGATAATGAAGCAGCTGCACAAGGTGATATTGCCACTATAAATTACAGTGAATTGGATGACAATGGAGCTGTAGTTCCCGGCAGTGAACGGCAGGATTTTGTATTTACAATTGGCAGCGGACAGAATCTGTTTAAAATTGACAATGACGTTATCAATATGAAAAAAGGTGAAACAAAAGAAATCACTAAAACTTATGAGGATAATTTTGAGGACAAAGACCTTGCCGGTAAAACAAAAAAATTAAAAATAACACTGACGGCGCTTAAAGTCCGCAACCTGCCTGATTTGGATGATGAACTGGCTCAGGATGTTAACGAAAAATACAAGACACTGGCAGACATGAAAGCTGACATCAAAAAAAATATGGAGGTAACCCGCGACAAACGGATTGCCGAAATAAAATCCCAGTCATTGCTGGAGCAATTGGTTGAAAAAAATGCCTTTGATTTACCAAAATCTATGGTTGCAGCTGAACTTGATTCCCGCTGGAGAATGATGGCCCAGCAGTTCCGGACTACCCCGGAACAATTGGATAAATTGGTTGCAGCATCCGGACAGACAAAAGAAGCAATGCTTACCGAATGGACTGGAGATGCAGAAAAAATGCTGAAAAGCCGCATCATTGTGGAAGCATTACTTAAAGAACGGAATATTACCGTTACCCCGGAAGAAATCGATGCCGAATACGAAAAAATAGCTGAAGACGCAGGAATTTCTGTAGAAGAAGTAAAAAAACACTATGCGGATCCACGGGCAAAAGAGTATCTTATAGATGATACGAAAGAGCAGAAACTCTACAAACAGTTGTTTGAACAGATAAAGATAGTTAAAGGTGATAAAATACCTTTTGCTGATTTGTTCAAAAAATAACTGATTAAACAGCGTATCAAGGACAGGGTATGAAAGAACAAATGAATAATCTGGTTCCTTACGTTGTGGAACAAACCGGGAATGGAGAACGCTCATATGATATCTATTCCCGGCTTTTAAAAGACAGAATTATTTTTATTGACGGTGAAATCACTGATATGTCAGCTGATTTGGTTGTAGCTCAAATTCTTTTTCTTGATTCACAGAATTCTGAAAAAGATATCAGCTTATATATAAATTCTCCCGGCGGGTCTGTAACTGCAGGGCTTGCCATTTACGACACCATACAGTCAATAAAATGTGATACACAGACTATCTGTATGGGACAAGCCGCAAGCATGGCTGCAATATTACTAGCCAGTGGAACTTCCGGAAAACGGTTTGCCCTCCCTTCATCACGGGTCATGATACATCAGCCATGGGGTGGTGCACAGGGACAGGCATCTGATATTGCCATACAGGCAAAAGAAATTATCCGCCTGAAAAAAATGACTATCGATTATTTTTCATTACACACCGGTAAAAAACCGGAAGAAGTTGCGGCTGATATGGAACGAGATCTTTATATGTCTGCAGAAGATGCCGTATCTTACGGAATTGTGGATCAGATAATGCCCCGGAGGGAACATGGCACGAAAAAATAACGGTCAATTCTGTTCCTTTTGTGGACAACCGGCTTCCCAAAACCGGCAACTAGTCGCAGGTCCCAATGATGTATTCATCTGTAACCAATGTGTTGCTGTATGTCAAAGCATTCTTGATGAAAAAAATCAGGATATATTACCCATTGAACTGGATTCCGTTCCCACACCCCGGGAGTTTAAGGAATATCTGGATCAATATGTGATTGGTCAGGATTATGCAAAGAAGGCACTTGCTGTCGCTGTATACAATCATTATAAACGTATGGCAATGTTGAGAAATCTTGACTCTGAAGTGCAGATTGAAAAATCAAATATCCTGCTTATCGGACCAACTGGTTCGGGAAAAACACTGTTAGCAAAAACATTAGCCCAAAAACTAAAAGTTCCTTTTGCCATTGCTGATGCCACAACATTGACAGAAGCAGGTTATGTAGGGGAAGACGTGGAGAATGTTCTGCTGAAGTTGATTAATGCTGCAGACGGTAATGTTGCCGCCGCAGAACGGGGAATTATCTTTATTGATGAAATTGATAAAATTGCCAGGAAATCAGAGAACACGTCAATTACCCGGGACGTATCTGGTGAAGGCGTGCAACAGGCACTGTTGAAAATTATTGAAGGTACCCGTGCAAGTGTGCCTCCCCAAGGAGGACGTAAACATCCTAATCAGGAAATGATTGAAATTGATACTACAAATATTTTATTTATCTGCGGTGGAGCTTTTGTAGGGCTTGATAATATCATTGAATCCCGTGTTGCAGATCATACAATGGGTTTTGGAGCATCTTTGAATTCACTGTCAGAAGAAGACCGGGCAGAATTATTGAACAAAGTTATTCCCGATGATTTGGTTAAATTCGGTCTTATTCCTGAATTAATTGGCCGAATGCCTATTTCTGTAGCTTTGAAGGAACTGACAAAAGACGACTTGAAAATGATTCTGACAGAGCCAAAAAATGCAATTACCAAGCAATTTCAAGCATCGTTTGCGCTGGACGATGTTGATCTGGAATTCACAGATGATGCTATTGATGCAATTGCAACTACAGCAATTAAACGAAAAACCGGAGCCCGGGGGCTGCGAGCAATTGTAGAAAAAATGCTCATGGATATTATGTTTGAAGTACCTTCTATTCCAGGCAAAAAGAAACTAGTAATAACAAAAGAAATGGTTTTAGAAAACACTACCATCAATACAGCAGATCTGTTGGGGCAAAAAACAGCCTGATAGGTCTGTATTACAATAAAAAATCCTGCCTGACTCGGCAGGATTTTTTATTGAGCAACAATTTTCCTGATAATTTCATATGTCTCCCGTGCTGTTTTTTTCCAATCAAATTTTTTAGTCCATTCAATACCACTAGTAATCAGGTTAGAACGCAAATCTTTGTCCGTAACTATTTTTTTCAATACAGATGCTGTTTCTTCAATATTATCAGGAGTAAAATACACTGCGTATTTATCGGCTATTTCCGGCAATGCCCCGAATTTTGCACAAGCAACGGGAATACCACATGCCATTGCCTCTATAACAGGTAATCCTACACCTTCACATACAGACGGAAAAATGCAGGCATCGGCATTGGCGTATAATTCCGGAAGACTATCATGAGGAAAAAAACCTGTTAAAAAAATATCTGATGCATATTCAGATTGGATTGATTCTTTTTGCACCATATCAGAATATGCACCTGATTCGCCAGCAAGAACCAACCGATGCGGCAAGCCCGTTGCCTTTTTAAAAGCAGAAAAAGCTCTGATAAGCTCCACATGCTTCTTTGCAGGTCCCTGCAACCGGGACGCATATATTAAATAAGGCCGTTTGATGGCAAACGGTTTAATTGTTACCACATCAGTATACAATTCTGTTCTTGGATAAAACAGACTGTGATCTATTCCATTGTAAACAACTTCAATTCTATCTTCAGGAACAGACAATGCCACTAAATCATTTTTGATATATTGACTACCGGCAATAATTTTCGTACACCGAGACAAACAAAAACGGATATAACGGGCAAAGATAGGATTGGAAGTAATTTCCGGCAATTCAGAAATAATATCATTAACAACCACAATACCCGGTACTTTGAAACGAAATGGTAAATATTTCACTCCGCCGGCAAACAAAACCGCATTATATTTTTGTCTCAAAGAAAAAGCACCTAAATTAAAAAAATGCCATATCCATTCCGCTACAAAACTGTCAGCAACCGGTACGCCGGTATATAAAAAGCGATCTGTTTGAGCAGTATACGTATACCGGTCTATTTCTGAACCAAATAATTCATATAATATTCCGGAAGAATCAGGAAGATTTGCGAGCAGGGACAACAGATACATTCCAATACCAGAACGCCCATGTTCACATCCAAACGTATCTATTCCAATTTTCATATTGAATTATTATAGCACAGAGTGAATAAATATGCTATAGTTTTCAAATGATAAGCAAACCAACTTTTTCAGATCTGGGAATCGGGGAAAATCTATGTAGTGCCCTTTTCCAAAATAATATCGAAACCCCTACAGAAATACAACAACAGGTTATTCCGCTGTTGCAGAGTTGCCGGCATGTTTTATTTCAATCAGAAACAGGAACCGGTAAAACTTTTGCATACCTCCTTCCTTTTTTGGAAAAAATAACCCCCCAGATTGTTCAACCCCAGCTGCTTATAGCCGCACCAACCCATGAGCTGGCATCCCAAATAAAAAAACAGATACAGTCAGTTTCATCCATGAAGACAGCCCTTTTAATCGGTGGTTCTTCATTGAAAAGACAGACAGAACAATTGAAGGAAAAACCATACATCATCACCGGAACCCCCGCCCGGCTGCTGGAACTGATTCATTTAAAAAAGCTGAAAACAAACGGTATTCATAGTATTGTGCTTGATGAAGTTGACCGTCTTTTTGATCCGGAATTACGGGATATTACAAAAATGCTTCTCCGTAATCTGCCAGAAACAGCACAAATTGCAGCATGTTCCGCAACAGTCCCAATCAATCTGGAAAAAAAACTGTCTGCTGTATTACAGGAACAACAAACCATACCTGTGCAAGAGGAACGGAACCTTGTCACAGTCCGATTGGAATCAGAAGATATTCTACGCAAAAATATTACCCATATTGCGATTTTCAGCACATTCCGGAATAAATCAGAAACATTGCGGAAATTGTTAGTGGCGGAACAACCTAAAAAAGCCATCGTTTTCACATCCCGTCCCGATCAAGTTGACATTGAAACATCAAAATTAATCCATAAAAATATCCCCTGTGCAGCCCTTCATTCAAAAGCTGACAAGCTCCAGCGGAAATATGCTATAGATGCGTTCAGATCGGGAAAATGTACTGTACTGGTTACCAGTGATTTGGCAGCACGGGGGCTCGACATACCAAGTGTTACTCATATCATTCAGTTGGATATGCCGTCAAGCGATAATTTTTTTATCCACCGGGCAGGGCGTACCGGAAGAGCCGGGCAAACAGGAAAAAACATTGTTATCGGTGATGAATGGGAACTGAGGAAACTTGCAGCTCTTGAAAAAAAACTGAAGCTAACGGTTTACCCTAAGGTCTTATTTAAAGGAAAACTCCTTTCACCTGATTATCCTAATGAAGATGCAAAACAAAGCAATCACCCTGGTAGTCCCGTATAATACCTGGCGTATCAGCAGACCGAAAATAATGTGGCGACATGAACCTTTTTTACACCAGCTGCAGATAAAATTTGTGCACACGCTTCTATTGTAGCACCTGTCGTCATAACATCATCTACCAATATTATTTCTTCCAACAACCGGATGTATTTTTCCCCGTTTTTTTTCAACCGGTATGTTCCTTCCCTGTTTTTTAACCGTGCTGACCGTCCCAAAGTTTTCTGTTGAACACCTGACGTCCGTTCTAAAACCCGTAAAACGGTATAGTCATATTGATGTTCCAAAAAAGAACATAATTCATCTATCTGGTCCCATCCTGTCCTTCTGATTTTACCAGGCCGGGGAGGAACAGGAATAACCGGCAGATTCGGAGGAAATTCGTTACGTAATACATATGCCAGTAAACGGGCAAACACCGGTGACAACTGTCGCATACCAGCTGTTTTCCACAAAAAAAGCAACTGTTTTTTCCACAGACAATATGTATGCACAGGAAAAACTATCGCAGTATGTTTTAAGACAGGAACATCCCGGCATTCCATACAAATATCCCGTTCTGAAACCAGCGGGCGTCCGCAAACACGGCAACGAGACCGGTACTTTCCGGCAACAGTAACCGTAACAGCAGGAGTATATGAAAAAAGCCGGTTCCGCTCACAGTAACGGCATAGCGGTGGCCGGAATGTTATGTTTCCACAACACACACACCGGTCACCCCCAAAAATGGCGGTAAGCATAAAACGGAATACCTGAACTATATATAATTTAATCTGCATACCTTTATTATAGGTGGCAGTTGAATAAAATCATCGTCCGGACAGTGTTTTTTTCCACCGGGAAACACAAAGCAGAGCCTCCA
>CALXOI010000057.1 GCA_944389965.1 uncultured Treponema sp. | reverse complement strand
ATGATGGGCTACTAGCTCAGTAGGTAGAGCAACGCCCTTTTAAGGCGTGGGTCACTGGTTCGAATCCAGTGTAGCTCAAAAAACTTTCCGGTATACTCTGGAAAGTTTTTTTTTATGTCCTGATCATCTTTTTTTCCATAAAAATAAAGCATCTGAAAAATATAACCTAATTGAATGAGAAATTATTAGCTGCATACCAAACAGCGCTGCAATATTGATTTTTAATAAATTACAGGATAAATATACCGTATGAAGTTCAGATAAAGCCGAAACTCATGAAGCTTTCGGAAAACACAAACAGTTGTAGAAAGTTGGAGTACGTCAAATGTTTCCAGTCTGATTGATTGCTGATAAAAAAAGCTCCCTTTTCAGGGAGCTGGAAGCGGATGATGGGAGTCGAACCCACGTCATCAGCTTGGAAGGCTGAGATAATAGCCGTTATATGACATCCGCAAATGATGTGATACTTATAACATATTTCAATGTTCATGTCAATATTTCTAATCAAATTTTATAAAAAAATAAAAATCGGAACAACTATCATTATTTGATACATCTTTTCAAAAAATGTCAAAATATGATATAATATGTCATATTCTTTATTGAACCTGAGGAGGGTCAAATAGATGGAAAAAATTTTCAAACTGCGGGAACGGGGAACAACCGTCAGCAGGGAAGTTGTTGCCGGTATCACTACATTTCTTGCTATGGCATATATTCTTGCGGTTAATCCGGGAATTTTGTCTGATGCAGGAATGAGCTTTGGACCGGTATTTACTGCAACAGCAGTATCATCTGCCATTGCAACATTAGTTATGGCATTTTTGGCAAACCTGCCGGTAGCGTTGGCTCCCGGTATGGGATTGAATGCATTCTTTACATATACCGTTGTTATCGGTATGGGGTGCAGCTGGCAGTTTGCCCTGACTGCAGTCCTGGTAGAAGGTATTCTGTTCATTATCCTGTCACTGGTAGGTATCCGTGAAGCCATTATCAGATCAATTCCTGCAAGCCTGCGTAAAGCTGTTGCAGTAGGTATCGGTTTATTTATTGCGCTGATCGGCTTGAGCAACGCCGGTGTTACATCTTCCAGTCTGGGAACTATTATCGGCTTTGTAACACTGAATACCTCAAATCCGGCAGCTTTGGTAGCCATACTTGGATTGATTGTCACAATTGTTTTGTATGTGCTCAATGTACCTGGTTCCATTCTTATTGGAATCGCTGTTACTACAGTAATCGGTATTCCTTTCGGTGTAACCACGGTACCGTCTGGTTTTTCCCCGGTGTCATTACCGTCTGCACCGTATTTTTTACAGTTTGAATGGACAGACGTTCTGTCACTCAAATTTTTTATCGTATTCTTTACATTCCTGTTTACGGATATGTTTGATACTATCGGTACTCTGATGGGTGTTTCCGAACAAGCCGGACTGACAGACAAAAATGGTAATATACCAAATGCAAAAGAAGCCCTGTTGGCAGACGCTGTCGGTACGGTTGCCGGTGCCATGTTGGGTACATCAACTGTTACCAGTTTTGTCGAAAGTTCTTCTGGTGTCGCTGCAGGCGGACGCACCGGACTTGCTTCTGTAGTTACAGCAGTATTTTTCCTGCTGGCACTGTTTTTCAGCCCGCTATTTGCGCTGATTCCATCTGCAGCAACAGCTCCTGCTTTGATTTTTGTCGGATTCCTGATGATGAAATCTGTTTCTTCTATTGATTTTTCAGAACTGACAGAAGGTATTCCGTCATTTATTACAATTATGGTTATGCCGTTCGGATACTCAATTGCAAAAGGTATTTCCTGGGGTATTATTGCCTATGTTATCTGCAAAGTAGCTGGTAAAAAAGCAAAAGAAATCCCGCTGGTCACCTGGATTCTTGCGGCATTCTTTGTATTCGATATTATTTTTGAAGCAGTAAAATAAATCAGATTTATCAGATTTCTGTTTAAAATCCGCAGTCCGTATCCGGTCTGCGGATTTTTTTTACAACCAACCGGTATGCTGCCTTCAACTGCAACAGCGGAAACAATTTGTTGTTTCAAAGTCCTATCGCGCAACTAATGACAGGACGAACATACAGGAAGCACCATATCCTTGTTTCACAGAAAAATATCTGTCCAATTATGTCATCTCGGAATATGCAGGAACAGGCTGCGGAAATTGTCCTTTTCCAATCAATGTGATTCAGTCACAGTGAGGCGGCTATGTTTCCTGTATAATGTTTTTATAATTAAATAGGAGATATATGTGTTACATACAAAAAAAGCTTCGGTTGATACTGGTGGTTGTGTAGGGTGCGGCTGCTGTATTGCAGTATGCCCGCGGAATGCGGTATCGGTACCGGCCGGTGTTCATGCAGTTGTTGATTGGGAAAAATGTGTCGGTTGCGGATTGTGTGCAAAGGAATGCCCGGCATCGGTTATTTGCATCCTTCAGGAGACAGACCTGTGAATGTTTCAAAAAAATGGTATGATTATTTATGGGTGATAACAGTTATATATCTGGTACTTGGTTTTTTCAATATTATGTTTGCATGGTTAGGGCTGTTATGTTTTTTTATTCCGCTAGTCATAGCTGCAGCCGCAGGAAACAAAGGTTACTGTAACCGTTATTGCGGCAGAGGAAAATTTTTTGCATTGCTGGGTGGCAGATTCGGCTTGTCCCGCAGAAAAGATATTCCCCGTTGGTTAAAATCAAAGTGGTTCCGGTACGGTTTCCTTTCATTTTTTATGCTGATGTTTGGCAGTATGGTATGGAAGACCTGGTTGGTAGCCGCTGGCAGCCGGTCTCTGCAGGAATCCGTTATATTGTTATGGACATTTCGGTTGCCATGGGAATTTGCCAGTCCAGATTCCGAATTTACGCCGTGGACAGTACAATTCGCATACGGTTTTTACAGCATTATGCTTACATCAACACTGCTCGGACTGGTTACCATGTTTTTGTTTAAGCCCCGATCTTGGTGCGTTTACTGTCCCATGGGAACAATGACACAGTTGGTTTGTTCTGCAAAAAATGTGACAAAATCACATTCTAAATAAAAAAAATATAGTATATTAATACTATACAGGAGGTTGGTCATGGCGGTTCGGTTAAATGAAGATAAAGAAACGGTTGAGCGTATCCGTGAAGGGCTCAAACAGAAAGGAGGGTATTGTCCCTGCCGGCTGGAAAAAAACGAGGACAATAAATGTATGTGTAAAGAATTCCGTGATCAGATAAATGATCCGGATTTTGAAGGGTACTGCCATTGTATGCTGTACTATAAAACAAAAGACTGATTTAAAGGAGATTATTATGTCTGTAATAACAGTAACAAAACAGAATTATGAATCGGAAGTTGTCCATGCAGATAAACCGGTATTACTGGATTTCTGGGCAACCTGGTGTGGTCCGTGCCGGATGGTGTCACCCGTAGTGGATGAAGTTGCGGAAGAACATCCTGAATTTAAAGTAGGAAAAGTAAACGTAGATGAACAGCCTGAATTGGCTCAACAGTTTGGAATTGTGAGTATTCCCACACTGATTGTCCTGAAATCAGGTGAAGTTATTCGCAAATCGGTAGGCGCACTGCCGAAAAACCAGATTGTAGCATTATTACAGGGTTAAACGGCGTAAACGCTGCTTGTCCAATACAGTGATTCCGCTCCGGGAATTTTCTATAATGCCTTCCGATGCAAAATATTTCAGCATCCGGGAGACTACTTCCCGGGCGGATCCTGTATACTTAGCAATTTGTTCCCGGGTCATTCTGATAACCGGAGAGTTGTTTTTTATCATTTCATCCCACAAAAAAATTGCCAGCCGTTTGTCAAAGCTCATGAAAAGAATCTGCTGCATTACCCACATTACATCAGAAAACCGGGCGACAGCCTGTTCCAATGCATAATTCTTCATGGAAAGATTTCTGTCTGAAATTTCAGCAAAAATACCGCCGTTAATGACACTGCAAGTACTTTCCTGTTCTGCTGAAACCGTAACATCAAATGTGATGGACTGAAGGACACAGGATGCAGATAACATACATAAATCTCCGGGAAACAACCGGTACAGTGTGATTTCCCGGCCGTCCTCTGGCAACAAATACACTCTGAGACAGCCTGTCTTTACAATAATAACACCGGTACATCCGCTCCCCGTATGTATGTGTTCATTTTTACAATATACAGCTGTATGTGTGTTGCTGCATAAAGCATTTTTATCAGCTTCATTCAAATCGTTCCAAAAGGAAGAAAACTGCTGTTGAAATAAAGTTTCAAATTCTATGTTCCGCATGAATTCTCCTGCCTGACAGTATACCAGAGGAATATAGTCGGCGCAACGGCAGGTTTGACAAAAAAATAGTCATAAAGTACTATATATGTATGGCAGATAATCAATCAGAATATGTACGTCCCAGTTGGGATGATTATTTTATGGAAATATGCCGGACAGTGGCAAAACGGGCTACCTGTGACCGGGGAAGATCCGGTTGCATTATTGCGAAAAATAACCGGATACTGGTAACCGGTTATGTGGGGTCGCCGGCAGGATTACCGCACTGTGATGAAGTGGGACATATGTTCAAAAAAATGATACATGAAGACGGAACGGTAACCCAGCATTGTGTACGGACTGTTCATGCGGAACAAAATGCAATTTGTCAAGCCGCTAAAAATGGAATTTCTATTGATGGTGCAACATTGTATTGCAAAATGACTCCATGCAGAACCTGTTCCATGCTGATTATCAACTGTGGAATCAAGCGGGTCGTTTGTGAAAAACGGTATCATGACAGTGCCGATTCCTTGGCTATGTTTGCCCAAGCCGGGGTAGAAGTTGTCCACATGAGTGATGAACTGCAGACTTACGAGCATATGTAGAACCGCAAATAATCCTGAAAATACAGCTGCACACCAGGGATTGCACCTCACGTGTATTTTCTGTATAGTTAAAATGTAGGAATTCTGTTGCCGTACGTCAAAAAGTTAGCACTGATTTATAAAATTACCACTACCTAAAAATCGAAATTTTCTTTTTATGTATACTTTAGTGCACTTTTATTGTCAGGATATTTGTGATTCAGACATTAAAACCACCCTGTACACAGTCTGGCAGAAAGAATCTTGATATTCCCGTCATAGCCGTAAAAGAAACATATTATCTTTCCCCGGATTGGTATGCGGTACGTAACAGTAGCGGAGCAACACGAAATACCTTCCCGGTTGCCGCCGGGAAACAACCGCCGGTAATCACAGCAAAGCCGTTTCCCGTAGCTGTTTTTATAAATTTGCCAGCAACCAGTCTTTAAAATCCGGATAGAAAGCAGACATTGGGATAGCATTATCCGGCAACCGCATGACTTTTTCCAAGCGGTCAGGAATAACCGGTTCCCGACGTATAGCTGCTTTTACTGTTTCGCCAAATTTTGCCGGATGGGCTGTTTCCAGAACAATACCAACCGCCTGTCGGTTAATGACAGCCGGTGCCCAATCCGGAATATTAGGTGTAAGCCCAGGCTCCGACATATTGCGGGTACCACCGTTAACCAATTCAGCTAACGCACCCCTGCGGATGTCGCTCCAAGCTTTCCATGCAACAGCTCCATGAGGATCAATAATATATCCGGTATTGTCATAACAATGACGTATGGCATCTAAAGTTCCTTTGTCATCAAGCCAGTATGACGCAAACAGCCGCCGCACATTCTCCAATGAGTACATGGAAACAATCCGTTCATAATTGCTTGGGGCACCCACATCCATTGCATTAGACAATGTAGATACAGACGGTCGGGGTTCATATTGGCCGGAAAAAATCCAGTCGGGGATAGTGCGGTTTGAATTTGTGGCTGCGACAAACCCCGCAATCGGCGCCCCCATTTTCCGGGCAATAAGTCCGGATGTGAGGTTGCCGAAATTTCCTGACGGCACAACGGCAATAATTGATCCGTTTTCTATTTTGCTGTCCCGGGGCATCCGGTTCTTTACCACAAGAGAGGCAAAAGTGTAATAAAAACTTTGGGGAAGAAGCCGGGAAATATTGATGGAATTTGCAGAGGATAACCGGAACTTTGACCGCAGTTCATTGTCAGTAAACGCTGTCTTTACTAATTTCTGACAGTCATCAAATGTACCTGCAACTTTTAATGCCCGTACATTACCGGTAAATGTGGATAACTGTTTTTCCTGAAGCGGACTTATTTTTCCATCCGGATACAGAATCGTAACATCCAGCCCCGGCACTCCGTGAAAGGCACTGCCGACAGCACTGCCTGTATCACCGGATGTCGCAACCAGAATATGCAGCGGGGTAGTTTCATTCCTGTTAAAATATGACATCACCCGGGCCATAAAACGGGCGCCAAAATCTTTGAATGCACAAGTCGGGCCATGGAACAGTTCCATTATATACGTAACCTGATCCGCTGGAACCACCTGCGGAGAAAAAGGATATGCGTCGCCGATAATCAGCTGCAAATCGCCGGACGGGATTTCATCTCCACAAAACAACCGGGCTGATTCAAAAGCAATATCCCTAAAAGAAGGTTCCGGAACCTTCCTTAAAAAGGTTTTATCCAACTGGGGGTATTCTGTTGGAATATATAATCCGCCGGTGACAGCATTCATTCCGTTCATAACAGCGGTTTTAAAGTCAACACATACAGATGAATCTCGTGTATCAGTATAGGTCATATTGTTTCCTTTCATTTCTTGGTAAACATTTTTTTAAGTATACCAGAAATATATACACTGCGCAACAAAAATCATAATACGCACACAAACCATTGACAAAATCAATAAGTTAGCATATAGTAATTATAAATTAGCGATAACTAACTAAAGAAAAAGGAGTGTACGGTGCCGTTATCAATGCTGAAAAAAGGTGAAGTCGGGATAATCTCAGGATTATCCGCCACCGGTAATACGAGACAACACTTACTTGACATGGGGTTTGTTCAGGGACAATGCGTAACCGTAGTAGGCGAAACCAGCGGCGGTCTCATATTACAGATAAAAGGGGTGCGTCTTGCACTAAACAAAGGGCTGGCACACAAAATATTAGTAGCGTAAATTTTATATTTTTGGAGGTTTTTATGACACTTAGGGACGTCAGACCGGGACAAACGGTAACGGTCACCGCAATAAATGCGGAAGGTATGTTTAAACGCCGCATTATGGATATGGGGATTACTACAGGTACTTCCATCACACTGATAAAGACAGCTCCGCTTGGAGATCCGGTCGAAGTGACTGTGCGGGGGTATCAGCTGAGTCTCCGCAAGGAAGAAGCTTCGTCAATCAAGGTGCAGGGCTGAAACACACCGCCCGTATTTTTTTTAAATATAAGTTAGCTATAGCTAATTATATTGTTATACAAGGAGTACTAAATTATGTCATATACAATTGCATTGGCTGGAAATCCGAACTGCGGCAAAACATCCCTGTTCAACGCGCTGACCGGATCAAAACAACATGTCGGGAACTGGCCGGGAGTCACCGTGGACAAAAAGGAAGGCCTGTACAAAAACGACACGGCTTATCATATTTTGGATCTGCCTGGAACATATTCATTGTCACCATATTCTGCCGAAGAAGCTATCGCCCAAGAGTATATTGTTAACGGAAACCCTGATTGTGTAATTGATATTATCGACGGCACCAGTATTGAGCGGAATCTGTATCTTTCATTGCAAATTATGGAAACGGGAATTCCCACTGTGATTGCATTAAACATGATGGATGAAGTTGCAAAACAGGGGATTTCAATTGATTATAAAAAATTATCAGAAGAATTTGGAGTTGCTGTTGTACCTGTTGTTGCCCGGACCGGTGCAGGAATAACAGAACTAATGGATGCCGTCTCTGAAACAATCCATTCACACCGAAAACCAAAAATTATTGACATATATACAGCAGACACCAGCACTTTTCCTGATCCGGAAGAAGCAAAAGCAGACCTCCGGTACAAATTCATCACCGGTTTGACTGCCCGCACTGTTGTAAAAAAAACATCCGATACCACTGCACCCCAGGAGACAACAACCGGAAAACTTGACCGTTTTTTAACAAACCGTTGGCTGGCATTACCGCTGTTTGCTGTTATCGTATACTTGGTATTCGCTTGTACGTTCAGTGAAAATTTCCTGTTTATACCGGGTTTACCCAGTCCCGGTGTAGTGCTTGCCGGATGGGTTGAAGGACTTTGGAACCGGCTGTCAGAACTGGTATCCGGCTTGCTTACATCTGCAGGGGCAGCTGACTGGTCAAAGGGATTGATTGTAGACGGTATTCTTGGAGGAATTGGGGCAGTATTCGGATTCCTGCCGTACGTCCTCATATTATATATATTGATGTCTTTTCTTGAGGATTCCGGTTATATGGCCCGGATTGCATTCGTGATGGACAGGATTTTCCGTCGTTTCGGGCTTTCCGGCCGTTCATTTATACCGTTGTTGATGGGTTTTGGATGCGGAGTTCCCGCAATCATGGCAACCCGTACCTTAGAAAGCGAAAAGGACCGGCGTATTACAACAATTATAACTGCATTTATGCCCTGCGGAGCAAAACTACCGATTTTTGCCATGTTTGTTGCAACCTTTTTTCCCGGAAGTAATAAGACACTGGTGATGTTTTCAATTTATGCACTGAGTATTCTCACAGCAATTATTGTATCCCTGCTGCTAAACATAATTGTATATAAATCATCCGCATCGAACTTTTTAATGGAACTGCCCCAGTACCGTATGCCCACTTTACGCAGCATTGCAATCCATGGAGGTGAAAAGGTAAAAGGGTTTGCCCATAAAGCCGGCTCAATCATTCTTGTTTCAACCATATTTCTGTGGGTGTTATCCAATTTCAATTTTGATTCCTTTAACGGCAGAAACAAAGCGGCAGCCCTGGCTGCCGGTGACCCGCCGTCTGTCATGTGCTCTATGAATGACAGCTTTCTGGCATCCGTAGGCAGTGTCATTGCACCGGTATTCAAACCGCTTGGATTCGGGGAGTGGCGCCCGGCTGTCGGTGTCATAACCGGCTGGATTGCAAAAGAAATGGTTGTTGTAACATTCGCCCAGCTGTATGAAGATGATGTAACACCGGAATATCTGGAACAGTATTTTGCAACCCTGGATGCCGGCGAGCTGGAAGAACTGGGTTTTGAAAACGGTGTATATGATCCTGAAACAGCGTTCAGTATCTATTCGGAAAACGTCCTGTTTGAAGGTTCCGATGAAAATGCGCTGCCGTCAATGCATCAGGACATACGAACTCCCCAAGCTGCCTATGCATATATGGTATTCAATCTATTATGCATGCCGTGCTTTGCCGCAGTCGGTGCTATGAAGCGGGAATTGAAAACCTGGAAACGAACCGGTGGTGCTGTAGGAATCCAAATGCTGACAGCATACATTGTCGCCCTGATAATCAATATTACCGGAAGTTTGTTTGCATAAACATCAATCTTTATGATAAAACCTGTGTTCTGCGGACAGTATTCTGTAAAATTACAGTTCTGTCCGTTTTTTTCTGAAGAGGTATTATTTTTTATACATATTACAGGCGATTTCGAGCAGTTTTTCCCGGTTGTTCTGGGACGGATCTTCCAAAACGGCATCCAGCAATTTTTTCAGGATATAACCCAATGTTTTTCCGGCCGGGATACCGGCGTTCATCAGATCTTTTCCGTTGACAGCAAGGTCTTTCAGTCCTAGTACAGATTGCCGGGATAATTCCCGGCTGATCCGGTCCCGTAATTCCACCAGGTTTGCACTCCACGGACCATCCTTGAGACGGGGAGGAACTGCAGTCATTCCATATACATCAGCAATCCGTAAATCAAATAAATCATCAATGCATTCCGGCTGGACACGGACAATAAAACGGCGGACAGCGGCATCTGTCCAGTTCGGCTCATAGTGAAACATATGATTTCTAACAAGGTGACACACCGCAGCTATCTGAGCCTTGGGAAACCTGAGCCGGGTCAGAACGGTGTCACAAATAACAGCAGATTCCATTTCATGATTGTAAAAAGTATATATCTGTTGTCCGCTTCTAATTTCAGTCCGTTTTACTGCCGGTTTTCCAATGTCATGAAACAAGGCTGCAAGCCGGACTATCAGATTCCGACAGGGAGCACCGTCACAGGCATAATACAAGTGATCCAGTACATCAAACTGATGAAAACCCCGGCAGTCAGCCTGTTCTACATTCCGGCACGAAACCAGCTCCGGAATAAACACTTTGAGAATACCGGTTTTTTCCAATAACTGCAGCGCCTGGGACGGAATAGGAGCTTCCATCATTTTAATAAATTCATCTCGGAAACGCTCAATAGATATACCTGCAGTCCGTTTGACCGCGGCAGGTATTGCTGCAAATGTTTCTGGTGCAATTTTGAATCCCAATTGGGCTGCAAACCGGATCGCTCTGACAGGCCGGAGCCCATCTTCTTCAAAACGGTCTCCGGGATTCCCCACCGTTCTGATACAGCGGCCGGCAATGTCTTTTTTTCCGCCAAACGGATCAACAACAGCACCTGTCGAAAGAGACACCGCGACGGCATTCATGGTAAAATCCCGCCGGGACAAATCATCTTCTATCCGGGATGCATAATGAATTTCATCAGGATGGCGTCCGTCACTATATCCGGATTCCGTGCGGTATGTAGTGACTTCTACAGAATGTTTCATAAAATGAACAGTAACAGTACCATGGGCTATTCCGGTCGGAATTACCCGGCGGAACAACTGCATTACCTGTTCGGGAGACGCATTTGTAGCTATATCCCAGTCAGCAGCAGGTTTTCCCCTGAGCATATCCCTGACGGCGCCTCCCACCAGATAAGCTTCAAAACCGCCACGTAAAAATATTTCATTCATTTTTTTTAATTCAGAGGGAATTTTCAGCTGTTTCATGGTATAACTATACTGAAAAAAAAAATAAAAGGAAAGAAGCCATGTCTATCTTTGTTTTTACCGGTGGTGGTTACCCCGAGCCATCTGCAGTTGCTTGTTATTTCCAACAGCCGCCCGATTATGTATTGGCGGCGGATTCCGGATTGACTGCCGCAGAAAAGTATGCGGTATATTATAAATTCTCTGTAAATGAAATTCACGGAGATATGGACAGTCTCTTGGAACCGAACAGACGCCTTGCAGCATATCCAGCAGCATCAATCCACCGGTACCAGGCCGACAAAGACTACCCGGATACGGAACTTGCCCTTCAGGCTGCATGGAACCGGAAATACCGATCGGAACAGAAAATCATTCTGATTGGCGGCGATGGCGGTAGAATTGACCATTTGTTTGCATTAAAAGAACTGTGCAGTGCCCCTTGTGCCCCGGACATATGGCTGTGCAATAACCGGCAAACCGTGTTCTGTCTTTCAGATACTCCCGGGCGGACTGCCGGCATGGAATATTCCGGCACAGCAGGTACTATTGTTTCTGTTTTCCCTACAGGTCAAATAAAAAAAGATCAGCGTATCCGGGGACAAGGTTTATACTGGCCGATAGAAAATCTCGCATGGAGCCGGGGTGAATACAGTCTGAGCAACAGGGCAGCAGATAATGCATCCGGCTGTTTTTCCCTTACGGCAGAATGCGGATCATTTATTGTGATTGTGACCGTTCCAGAAACTGAATAAGTTTGTCAAAATTTGATTCACTCGTTGTTAAAAGCTCCAGCAACCCCGGATATTTTGTCAGCAGTTCACCCATATCAGCAAGGCTGGACATGGGATTTCCTTGCTTTAACTCAGCAGCAGGTTCCCCGGATTCCCGGACCTGCAACTGCTGTTCTGCAAGGTACATATCCCGTACCGCCCGGTACAATGTTATATCCGGTACAGTGACAGAGGATATTTCAACAAAAGTAACTTCCAGCCCGGGGAATAAGTTCCCCACATCAATGCTGTCCAGCAGGGATTCCGTGGTAAACGACAAAGGACTAATTCCGTCTGCTGCCACACCGGATTCCTGTTGGAGGAGAAAATCAACAACAGTTCTGTTAAACTGTTTTATCAAGGAGGTAACTGTAGTATCCAGTTCCGTCTGGGTTTTTATATCATTTTTTTTAACTAATTGAAGCACGGCATCCGGGGCCAGTTTTGCTGTTGTTTTTATTTCCACTGAGTAGGAAAAATCAAGTTCCCCGGCAATCACAGTACTGTACAAAGCTGCAGACGGAAGGGAAGAAGTAATTGTTTCCGCCACTGTTACCGGTGTTAAATTGAAAATCCGTAACTCGGTGTTCGTCGGCAAAAGACGTTCCCAGCGCCAGATAAACTTTCCGGAAGTAATCGGTTCTGAATACACACCACCGGTCTTCGAAATCATCACCCCACAACTGCCGGCGGGAACCGCAAACTGAACCCATCCTAAATAGAACACCGCACCGGCTGCAATCAACAGTATAATTAATGACACAACAGCTTTTTTCATATAAACGTATAACCGCCTTGACGATACAATTCATCTTTATATAATAAATATACGTCTATTATACTAATGAAACGGAGAAAACTGCAAGGTTTTATGAAATTAAAAGTCAAAAAAAATATATCCGCCGTTTCCCGCCCGGTTCTTTTTATGCTTACATTCCGGTTGGCTTTATTCTTAACATTGTTTATGGTAGTTATATTTCTATGTTACGTAACCGGTAACTTCAATAACTTTCATGATAACAGTCTTTTGCTCATATTGAAGGTAATACAGAGTACCGCGGCCTGTTCTTTGTTTGTATGTATGGCACTGCTGGTTCAGATTATTATCCAGGCGGTCTTTTTTCATGACATACGGAGTCTGTTTTTTTTGATACAATGTTTTATTTCTGCTATAATTACAGGTATTTGTTTTATATTTTCCAGTACGATACATGTTGTTTCTAATGGTATATGATATTCGGTTTTTCCTGTAATGTTAGTTGACAGAGTGTATTTTTTCCTTTTATTATTGGCTTATGTCCAAACGTCTATTCGGAATCCGCGGGGCGGTATGTAGCGGGAATACAGAACAAGAAATAATTACAGCTGTTGATAGAATGTGTTCCCGGATTTTTGCATCCAATAATTTATCAGCACCAGATATCGTTTCTATCCAGTTTACCATGACAGGCGACTTAACTGCATTAAATCCTGCAGCAGCTCTCCGACGGTGTAGTTGTGGAGAAGCTGTCCGGAACACTGCATTATTTTGCAGTGTGGAGCCTCCTGTAACAGGAAGTCTCCCCCGAACTATCAGGATATTGGTGACAGCATATATGGACGAGGAAACAACTCCGGTTCATTGCTACACCGGCGGTGCAGAGGTACTCCGACCGGACTTTGCTGCCGAAGCATCAGCTAGGGACGTATAACTATGACTCAGGCAGATTTTTCCAATATATGGCTGATCAGCCGGGAATATGCCGGTCTCGCAGAAGCGGGAGGGGTAAAAAACGTTGCCTGTGCCCTGTGTGAAGGACTCGTTTCCCAAAAAATGGCAGTAACATTGTTTATCCCCCGGTACGGATGCAGTGATTTTCAATATACAACATCCTATACGCCGGATATTGTTCCGTCCTGCCGCATCGCCATACACAATAACGTTTATACGGTATCTTTCGATAAAGCAGAAATTCATGGTGTTTCTGTTATTTTTGTCATACATCAGGTTTTCCTGGACAAAGGAAGTGTCTATACATATACAGCCCAAGATGAACAGCATAACCCGGCGTTTTTACGGGGAACAGGATTTCAGGACTCACTGCTTATGGATGTATTGTTCCAGAAAGCCGTATTGGAGTACGGCCTCGCATCCGGTTCTGTACCTGACATTGTCCATTGTCAGGATGCTGCAACAGCATTGATTCCTGCGTTCGCCCGGTGTCTGCCGGAATATGAATCTTTTTATAAAGATTCAAGGTTTGCTGTTACCATTCATAACGCTGGTCCCGGATACCACCATGAATTTGAATCAGAACAGCAGGCAAAAGACTATACAGGATTACCATCAGATGTCATAACCGATGCCCAAAACGGTAATTCCATAGAACCATATCTAACTGCCTGCCGGTTTGCAGCCTTGTCAACTGTATCACCATGGTATGCAAAAGAATTAGTTGATCGGGAAAATCATGATACAAACGGTTTGTCAGCACTGTTTTCAGAAAAGCAAATAGTTATAACAGGAATAACAAACGGGATTGACTGTAATCGTTATGATCCCTGCAGCAGTACATCATCATTATTACCATACCCATTTGATCCGTCAACCGGGGATTTGGGCGGAAAATATCAAAACAGATCGTATTTTATTACAACATATGCAGCGGAGCAGGCTCATCCTGAACAATATGCGTCTTTTGTCCGAACAGGTAGTCTAAATCCTGAAAAAAACGGAGTTGGTGTGTATTTTTGTTACCACGGCAGAATAGCCAGTCAAAAGGGGCTTGATATACTGGCTGATGCAGCCGCCAAGTTGC
>CALXOI010000056.1 GCA_944389965.1 uncultured Treponema sp. | reverse complement strand
GATGGTATTATTGCGGTTCCTTTAACCAGTGATGTCAATGCTGTCCGGGCATTGTTGCCTGCTTTATCGCCTCAGCTGATGACGGCAGAAGGAAGCAGTATCGGTTCCGGTATTTTAGCTGCTGCCGGATCTTTCCCGGTGCTGTCTGTTGCATCCCGGACAATTGTTGTATTTACAGACGGAGAAGAAACAGACGGTTTGTTGGAAACAGCTGTTGCTGACACGGTAAAATCTGGTATCCAGTTGGTGTTTCTTGGGTTTGGGTCTGAAACTGAAACAGAAATTCTGTCCGGAGACGGAGTTACGCCGGTTCAAACGGCATTCCGTGCGTCTGTACTGGAACAGATCATATCTGTTGTTGAATCATATACATCATTGTACACTATACAGCAATCAGCGCCGGAATTGTACTGTATACCGGCCTGTCAGCCGGGTTCTGCGTATCAAATCCGGAATACTATTGTACAAACCAAGGGGAATGCAGATGGTACTACCGGCACGGTATATGAACTGCACCCGGTACGCCGGTGGCCGGTATTTGTTCTGCTGGCCCTGTTGTTTTTAATTGCCGGATTTGTCAGTTCTGAATTTAATCCCCTGCGGTTTCGGAAGGTTGCCAGTACCGGTTTGATGATTTTATTATGTTGCTCAAGTGTATTGATGCAGGGCTGTTCCGGTGATTGGGAGGGAACCATTTCTATTTTATCAGGAACATTCAACTGGCACCGTGGAAATTACCGGGAGTCTGCCGCTGACTTTCTGAGGACTGTGGAATATGCTGAACAGCAGCAGAACCCCCAGCTGAAGCAGTATGGCATTTATGGATTGGCAGTAACATACCTGATGCAGGGGGAAACAGCTGCGGCAGATAGCCGTCTGCAGGAAATATCACCGGATGCACCGGATGAGATACGGTTTGCGGCATCATACAATGCCGGCATAATCGCGTACCGGAACGGATTGTATCAGGAGGCTGCCGGATATTTCCGGCAGGCACTTGAAATTGATAATTTGAATATTGATGCAAAACTAAACTTTGAGCTTTCCCGGCAGCAGCAAACTGTGCAAAGTTCCGGTGGAATACAGGAAATGATTCCCGTTTCGGAAAACAATAACGAAATAGGGCCGGAACAAATGTTATTTTCTTTGGTCAGAGAACAGGAAGAAAACCGCTGGAAAAACAAGCAGTCTTCCGACGTATCTAAATCAGGAGCAGATTACTGATGCGCAGATCCATGATATATATTATAGCATTTTTATTGGCACTTACTATGGCTGTACCTGTGGTTACGGAAGAGCCGCAGGTGTTAGTGTTGGTGCCGGAATCCGAGTGGTGTGTTACCGGTGCAGAAACAAGCTTTACCGTTGTTATTCCTGAAGTTATTCCCTCTGAAGTTCAATTTTCTCTGGAACCATTACCGGACGATATCCGGTTTGTATCTTCATATAAAGATGAGGTTTTAATCGGTCGCCATCGGGGTACCCGGATTAGTCTTTGGTTCTCTTTTTCCCATGAAGGAACGGTGCAAATACCGGATCTTTCAATAATGACAGACGGAAGTTTCAGAACCATTGCATTTGAACCGGTGACAGTTTACCCTGATCCATCGCATTTGATGCCGGAGTTGGAAATATCTGTAGCTTCTGCTGAAGGAACGCCTTATTCCGTTTCTTCTGACGGAACCGTGCAGCTTCACACCGGAGATGCGGTACGTATACAGTTAGCCGTTTCTTATGCTGCACAGATAACCGGTTTGACCTGGTCATTACCGGAAGACGCTTTGTTTTCTGAGTTGACTCAGTATCCTACTATGGATGAAAATTTTGAAGCAAATAAATTCTCTCCGGAACCGGTTCCGGTAGCTGATTTCCAGTGGATTCCTCTGAAAAGCGGGCAGTTCCCGTTGCCTGAAATAAAGATTGAAGCTGTTGCATATAACGGCAGCAGTGTTGTCATTGAACCTCCACCTTTGTTTTTCCAGGTTGAACCAAGTATTGCTGTTTCAGGTGAGGCTCCCCTTCCTTTATCATACTGGCAGGCCTTCGTGGAACAGGAGCCGGAATCCGGCCCGGTACCGGAAGATTACGGAATTGATGATTCTGTTGCAAAGTTAATTGCCGTGTCCCGGATGCAGGAACGGTACGGATTTCCGTTTTCAGGCATTGCTGGAGTCCGGGCTGAATACGAAGAATCTGCCGGAGTGGCGGGCACAGGTCGGGAGCATTCTGTAATTATATTGCTGATAATGTGTGTGGCCGGTGTTTTGTGTTTGGTTGGTGCAGTGTTTCTGGTTTCGATGCGGAAAAAGAAGACTGCCGGTATACTTGTTGCAGGGGCAGGTATTATTTTAGGTATTGCGGCAGTAGTGTATGGTATTCCGTTGGGTAATCCTGCCGGAATTTCCACCGGGGGAATTGTCCGGCAGGTGCCTGAATCCGGTTCTGCCGGATTGTTTTCAATTTCTGCAGGAACGAGGGTTTCTGTTCTTGAGCAAACAGGAACATGGTATTATATTTCCGCTGAAGGCGTCAGCGGATGGGTGCCTGCTGATTCTATCATAAAGTTTTCCTGGAAAAACTACCGCGCATATCTTAAAAATACAATCGGGGAGGACGAAGATGGATTTCGGTGATATTTTATCTCAATGGGATGACTTATGCTTAGAAGAGCGCCGCCAGCAAAAAAATCTTAAAGCCGCTTCCCAGGTACCCCGGCGCCGGCTACCTAATGCACCGGAAGTCGTCCCGGACTCGACGGAAACAGAAGTCAGGGACAAAGGTTCTGCAAAATATAAATCCCGGTCCTGCGCAAACCAGATGGATATATGGTTACGCCGGTACGGTGTTATTGATAAGGATGCGGAAGCTGAGCAGGCCTTGATCCGGGAACAGAGCCATGACCGGGTATATCTGAAAAACATGATCCCCGGAGCAAAAATTGATTTGCACGGATTAACACGGGATGAGGCATGGACGCGCTTAGATGAATTTGTTACTGATTGTTCCCGGCGCGGTATCGGAAAAATTTTAATTGTTCATGGTAAAGGTAATCATTCCCGGGAACAGCCGGGTGTCTGTGTGTTATCGGAAATGGTTCGTTCATTTATCGAATGTGATTCCCGCCTTGGTACTTCCGGTCATCCTGATAAAAAACAGGGTGGTAACGGCGCAACTTGGGTTATCATAAAAAAAAATGCGTTAAAGACCTTGTAACAATTACCGGTATTATGTATTTTTATTACTGAGGTTACAAAATGGATGATTTATATGCGGTTTTGGGTGTTTCAAAAAATGCTACTGCCGATGAAATAAAAAAAGCATACCGGGATGCAGCATTTCGGTACCATCCTGACAGAAATCCGGGCGATGCGGGTGCGGAAGAAAAATTCAAACAGATAAATGCAGCATATGCGGTTCTGGGAGATCCCGTCCAGCGGGCTCAATACGACCGGTATGGTTCTGAAAATCAGAGTAATCCGTATAACGGTTACCGGAGGACAGATCAGCAACAGTCTCAGGATCCGTTCCAAGATATGTTTGGCTACGGAGGGTACGGATACGGTAATTCCGGTTCCCGGTATACATATACATGGACTTCTGGTCAGGGTGAGAACTATGAACCGACACGGAGCGAAGCGTTTTCACTGTTGTTGAAAAATATCTGTATTTTCTTTTTGGGTATATTTTTCTTCCGGTTTTCGTTTTTTATATTCCTTACTGGGCCGATACTTTTTTGGGCTGCTCCGATACTTTCTTTTGCAGCAATTGTAAGCGGAATAACCGGTGCTTTCCGTTCTGTTAAGTATATTGTTAAACCGGGAGCAAAGAAAGGAGGTTCCGCCGACTAAAACACGGTAGCGGATGAACCGGTTCGTGTTTTAGTTTCGGGAATGTGTGTTTTACCGTTCGCGGAAGATAATCCGTCCGCGGGTTAAATCGTAGGGTGATAAGGCAACCGTTACGCTGTCTCCGGGAACAATTCTAATGTAATGCTTACGCATTTTCCCTGACAAATGGGCAAGAATCATATGCTTGTTTTTCAGTTCCACCCGGAATAGGGTATTCGGCAAGGCTTCTTTAACAATACCTTCGATTTCAATCGCTTCTTCTTTAGCCACGTTTCCTCCAAAGCAAAAACATGAAATAAATGCAGAAAAAAGTTGTTTTTTTCTTATTTCATTCGTATAATTTTATGAGTAATTTAATTAGTTGTCAACAGGAGTTTAAAATGGAAAAAGAATTTGTACAGCAGATGAAAGAAAAATTATTGGAGCAGAGAAAAGAGATTATAGACTCTTTGTCGGAAAATAATTCTGATTTGCGGAAAATTCTGGAAGAAAATTCTGCCAGAGATAGTATAGATGAAGCATCCGATGCTGTAGATTTAAAAATGCTGGAATCAATCGGTACAAAAGATTTGAACCGGTTGAATTTAATCAATTCAGCGTTAACCAGGATTGAACTCGGCAAATACGGTATGTGTATGAAATGCGGACGGCAGATACCGGAGCCCCGGCTTGAAGCCATTCCGTATGCGGTTTTATGTATTGACTGTAAATCTGCAGATGAGCGGAGAAACCGCTGATTCTGTACGATTAGTGCTGATACAGCGGAATGCTTTGCCGGATAGTGCCGCCGCCCGGGGCGCGGCGCAGGCATACGGTTTCCCGGTATCCGGCATCAGCAGCGCACTGCCGTGCCCGGTCAAAAGCGCAGTCTAAATCTTGTGCATGATGGGCATCAGAATTAATCATGACAGGAACACCAGCCTGATACAGTAGTTTCAAAAACATGGCGGAAGGATATACGTCATCTAATGCGCCGCGGGCAATGCCGCCGGTGTTTATTTCTGCAATAACACCGGCCCGGGCGGCGGCCTCTGCAGTTGCCCGTATTTCTTTTTGATACCATCCGGCGGATTCGTCAAAAAAATGGAGAATGTTGTTCCGCTTTCTGATAACATCGATATGTCCGATAATATCAAAGCGTGTTTGTTGCAACATTTCCCGTTGCAGGGAAAAATAAGTGCAGACAGCTTTTTGCCCATCCCCATTGAACAGTTTTTCGATACCTCGTTGTACCTCTTCTACCGGTCCGTCAACGGTAAACCATCCGTTTTGTGTGCTGATATAGTGTACGGAACCGATAAGGTAATCAGGAGCCAATGCTGCATAGGTACGTAAATCCGGTATAGAGAATGGCGGCAGATAATCCGCTTCATATCCGTACAGAATTTCCAATTGTCCGGCATAAAACTGTTGCAGCCGTTTTATTTCCTGTTTATATATATGAAATTCTTTTGGAGCAATATGCCAATCAGTTGAAAACGGATACAGGCTGTGGGTTGAAAAGCCCAATATATCAAACCCTTTTTTTATTGCTTCCTGAACAATGTCTTCCGGTGCGTCGGCTCCATCACAGAACTTGGTATGGGTATGTAAATTGTATTTCATAAGATTGAATCCTGCAAAATGGAATGTTTTATATTTATCACTGGTGTTGAGAACGGATATTCCATTTTTGTACCAGTTCAAATAAATGCTGCTTCTTAAATGGTTTTACCAGAACATCATTCATACCGCTTTCTGCATAAATATCTTCCATCTCTGGGTCGGAATTTGCAGAACAGGCAACAATTGTTCCGGTGTAACCATTTTGCCGGATTTGTTTGGTTGCGTCCATGCCCGTCATATCGGGCATTTGGATGTCCATAAAAACGAGGCTGATTTCTGGGTGTTCTTGTATTGTTTGTATTGCTTCGGTACCATTAACAGCGGTATAAACGGTTAAATGAAAACCTGTTAAAAAAGTTTTCATAATTGTGAGATTAACCGGGTGATCATCAACGGCCAGGACTGAACAGAGTCCTGCGCCAGAATTTTCTGCTGTATATGGTTGCTGGCCACTGTTTTTTTGTTGTAAAGTTGCAGCTGTGTCCCATATATGAGGAGCTGTTGCAGGCAAGGGGTGAGCCCTGGCTGTTTCCTGAAAATCATCTCCCACTGCCGGAAGTTCCAATGGTTTTGTGATGATATCATGAATAATTTCTTTCAATTTATGTTTTTTGACTGGTTTGTATAAATAACCGTTAAACCAGGCAAGCATTTTCATTTTTGCTTCACCGCCTAATTGGCCTTCAGGTATCATCAGATATAATTTTACACCATTAATTGTCCGGTCTTCGTTAATATGGGCAGATAAACGCCAGCCGTCCATTACGGGCAATGTCATATCAATTAAAGCTGCAGTGTATTCCTGGTGATTTATTGCAGCTTGGAGTAATTTTTCCAATGCTTCTGTACCGGATGCCGCAGTATCTGTGTGTATGACTCCCAGTTGTTGTAAAGTGCGTTTCAAACTGTCCCTAAACAAAGTGTTATGTGCGACAATCAGAATCCGTATTCCGTCCGGTAGTGGTACCGGTTGTATTTGTTGTTCCTGTTGACAATCGAGCATCGGTATCTTAAACCAAAATACTGTGCCGCCGCCAGGATTGTCTTCAATACCGATTGACCCATTCATGAGTGCAACGAGTTTTGTACAAATTGAAAGGCCGAGTCCTGTCCCGCCGAATTTTCGTGCTGTGGAATCTGTTGCCTGCACAAATTCCTCAAAAATACGGTGTTTCATATCATCAGGTACACCTATACCGGTATCTTTTACAAATACTTCGAGCTGTCTTTGTCCGTTTTCTATGCCGGTGTCAATAAAAATAGAGATACTGCCTTTTGCTGTAAATTTTACTGCATTTTTTACGATATTTAACAGTACTTGTTGAATCCGCACAGGATCTCCGCATATAATTTCCGGAACAGTATTTGTTGTTTCAATAATCAGCTCAAGTCCCTTATTGTAAGCTTCAATGCTGATGAGATCCATAACCTGTTCCGGTATTTGCTGGATGCTGTACGGAATATTTTCAATATGCAGGTTTCCGGTACGGATTTTTTCCATATCAAGAATATCATTTGCCAAGGTGTACAAAACATCTGCACTGAATGCTATTTGACGTACATATTCTGCCTGTTCCGTATCAAGTTTCGTTTCCTGCAGTAATTCTACGGTTCCTAAAACTGTCTGGATGGGAGTCCGTATTTCATGAAGTATGGATGCTAAAAAACCAATGTCTGTCCGCATAATTATAACTGCACAGATTCAAGTTCATGTTTTCGTTCTTCACATTCGCTGTGAAACCTCAAGTCGACACTTCCGGCCGGAATGTTTGGTTCGGGAGTCAGTATGTTGTCCGTAATTAACGTCTGTATATTATGGGTTTGGGTGCTATCTACCAGTTCATTTAAAATAGGAATAAGCTGGGAATGAACTTGAATTCCTTTGTATTCTTTGTGTCCAGCGATGAATTCACTGGTAAAATCACTGTGAGTCAGGATTTTTATTTTGTCGGTGTGGATTCCCGGTATCGTTACAATATTATTTAGAAGTTGTTCCAAAACAATGCCGTGGAGGAAGTTCAAGGAAATACCGGTCATAATCAGCAAAACAAATGGTGCTGTCAGATGTTTGCCTTTGATTAAATCTGTCAGATGGTATTTGAGCAGATTTATTTTATCCAGATTTAAGCCTTCCGCAATATTAATAACAGCCAGATTGCCGTTGAGATATGCTTCCAGATAGCAGGGCTCTTGATCCAGCGCAAATTTTGTTTTAAATAGCCGGGCTATAGCTTCATACAGTAAATCGAATTGAAAAGGTTTGGAAAAATAATGAGTAACCCCCATCTGCGTCAGATTAATAATAGTATCAGAACTGACGGGCGGACCTGCAACGATAGTTGGTATCCGGTTAGTATTCGGATTGTTGTGCTTTTGCTCCATCAATTCTTCTAGAGTTGTAATATCTGTTCCTGCATCTATAATGATTAGATCTGGTAGTAATGAAAGCATTTTTGTATAAGCATCAAATCTGCCTTGTACGAGTTCTACAGAGATCCGCTCTGCAATTAATTTATTTTTTATATATTCCCGGAATAAAGGGCCGGCATCAACAATTAAGATTTGGGGCATATGTACATGATACAAGGATTTCTGTATATTAGCAAGGGAAAATTTACTGCAGGATATATTCCTGCTGGTAAGTTTATTTACCGGAGGTTTTGTATGAACGTAATTGTTTTTTTAGCAGACGGATTTGAGGAAATAGAAGCCTTGACTCCGGTTGATTATTTGCGCCGGAGCGGAATTTCTGTTCAGACTGTTTCCTGCTCTTCAAATTGTACTGTCACCGGTTCCCACGGAATTCCTGTTATTGCGGACTGTACGGTTTCTTCTCGGTTGGAAGAATCATCTGTTCCTGATGCGGTTGTCATTCCCGGTGGAATGCCGGGGGCGTCAAATATCGCGGATTGTGATGGTGCCCGGCAGTTGATTATGAAAGCGGCTGGTGCCGGAAAGGTTGTTGCAGCAATCTGTGCTGCACCGGTGGTTGTTCTTGGCCCGCTGGGACTGCTCCAGCACAAAAAATATACTTGTTATCCTGGTATGGAACAGCAACTTTCCCGATGGTGCGGTGCTGAACCCGGAACCGATACATCTGGAGCTGTGCATACCGGCAACCGCTGTGAAATTGACGGCTGCCTTATTACTGCTGCGGGGCCAGGTGCAGCAGAGGAATTTGCCCTTGCTCTTGTCGGTCAGCTTGCTGGTAGCGATGCTGTTGCAGACCTGATACAACACAGCGTTTTGCGCCGTCCCTGAAATTGAAATACTAAGATACCAAAATTCCGGGGCTGCACAAAGGTACGGTTATAATCTGAGCCGCTGCTGCTGCCCCGGCTGCGAGACACCGGTGCAGGTGTTCCGGTACAGTAAGCGTGCCGGCTTGTTGTTTTCTGTCGCCGGCAGCCGTTAAAAATGCCGCAGCAAAAACATCCCCGGCGCCGGTTGTGTCAATTACCGGATGTTCCGGGGATGCAGCCGGTGCTGTGAACCTGTTACCTTGGCAGTATACGGTGCTGCCACCACAGCCATGGGTAATTACAAATAATACATACTGTGCAGCGGAATATTCCGTAAAGCTGATACCTTTCTGTTCAAGAATCCGTGCTTCCGCATCGTTTGCAAATACAATAACCGGAGATTCTGTAAATATAGGAGGGAACGCCTCTGCATGACTGGTCTGGGGCGTAGTTTTTACGGCGATGGTTCCGGTGTTATCACCAGTATTTTCCGAAATCTCCTCTGCTGTATTGCAGAAAATGGAAACCCGTAGGTTTGTTTTGGATTCCGGCAGGGTATTTTTTCCCGGATAATTGTTTTTTGCGGACCGGGTAAAATTGTACCTGGCTACGTCTGGTTCTGTCGGGGACATATTTTCCTGCCGGGTAAATATGTATTGGTGGAGAAACTTAGCTGTGGAGGCTGCCCCTGCCGGAGTTCCGCAGGCGATTGCCAGCGGTGTGCCGTGTTTCCGGTATGCCTGCATCAGCATTGTGTCTATACAAAGGTTGCCAAGCTGCATTCCTTCTATAATGCACCAGTCTGCTTCATTCAGCTTATCTGGAAGGATGGTTGCCGGCCGGATATCGGATGCTGCTTCCGGGGATGCAGCGGCAAATTCTGCGCTATGACTGCCGGAATTTTTTATTACCATACACCGCCCGGTATTTTTTTGAATAATTTCCAGATGGGGGATTACTCCATAATTTTGCAAAGATTCTATAAAGAAAAATCCGTCAGGGTCAGGCTGTTTTCCGGTGCTGCTTCCGGAACCGATTGTTCCGGACAGGGTTGCATGGATATGTCTGTTTAATATTGCCATAGTTTTAAGTATATTGACACAGGTTCCCCCGGGTTCCCGGATAAATATTGTACCGGTACCGGCTGAGGACGGCAGTCCGTTTGTTCCGGCATTTTTACAGACAAAAGAAAGCAGCCGGTTAAAGGCTGCTCCATCAATGTGGACGGGAATCTGTCCGCCGCTGCTCAAATATGTCTTTATGATGTCTGCGGCGGACGTTTCTATATAATAATCAACAAGTGCCCGGCCGATTCCGTAAATCAGCATACAGTTTACGGACGGGCGATAATATCCGCCAGTGCCGGATTTTTTGCCAAATCCTTTTTCAATCCTTCCGCCCGGCTTTTGTTTACATAATCTGGACTCTGGAATGAATAGGTAAAGTTCGTGTGGACATCGTACGTGCCTTTCATCAGTGCGTATGCGTCTTCGGTCATAACGAGTTCTTCATCTGTAGGAATGACAAAGATTTTAATTTTTGAATCATCTGCGCTGATACAGGTTTCCGCATTCCGTGTGCGTGCCAGTTCATTTTTTTTGGGATCAAGTTTGATTCCTAAATGTTCCAATCCTTCACAGGTTTTAAGTCTGATGTGCGGTGCGAATTCCCCGACACCTGCAGTAAATACAATGGCATCTACCGGTCCAAGGGCGGCAAGATATGCACCGAAATATTTTTTGAGCCGGTAGCATTCCATGTCCTGTGCCAGTTGCGCCCGTTTGTCGCCGGCGTCTGCCGCAGAGTGGACATCCCGCCGGTCAACATATTTGCCGGTAATACCCAGCAGTCCAGATTTTTTATTCAAAGCTGTATCCATTTCTGCTGCGGTCATGCCGGTTTTGCGCATAATATAGAACGGCAGCGCCGGATCGCAGTCACCGGAGCGGGTGCCCATTACGAGACCTTCCAGCGGCGTAATCCCCATGGATGTGTCGAAGCACTTGCCGTTTTTAACGGCACACATGGATGCCCCGTTTCCGATATGGGCGATGATGATATTGGTGTCTTCCGGTTTTTTATGCAACAGTACACTGGCACGTTTTGCCGTATACAAAAAAGATGTACCGTGGAAACCGTACCGGCGGGCAGAATATTTTTCGTACCATTCGTAAGGAACCGCATACATAAAAGATGTGTCCGGCATTGTCTGGTGCCAGGCTGTATCCATAACGGCACAGTGGGGAACATCAGGCAACACTTTTTGCGCTGCTTCAATACCCATAATGTTCGCCGGGTTGTGCAGCGGTCCCAAATCCTGTACCAGACGGAATTGCTCCAAGACTTCCGGAGTAACAACAACTGATTTTGTGAATTTATCCCCGCCGTGCAGTACCCGGTGCCCGACAGCTTTGATGACAGACATATCCGAAATAACACCTACGTCTTTGTTGGTGATTGTTTCAATAATCAGTTCAATTGCTTCTTTGTGGGTCGGGCAGGGACGTTCCCTGACGTATTCCTCTTTACCTTTTGCCTTGTGGGAAATAACAGATCCGTCCTGTGTAACCCGTTCCACCACACCGGAGGCAAGAACGTCTTTTGCGTCCCAGTCATATACCTGATATTTTGCGGAAGAACTGCCGCAGTTTAATGTTAAAATAATCATTCCAATCCTCGAAAATATGTATTTGCTTCATTATAAGATGAAAAATCAAAGTTGTGAAGTCCGTTTTATTGGAGAAAGTCAAGATTTTGAATTGAAAGAAAATTTGTAAAAAAAGCAAAAAAAAACATCTTGACAAAAATCGTGGGAGGGGGGGGGCAATTCTTGGTAATACTTACTTTTAGGAGGCTATATGAAAAAGCTGTTTACTGTGGTTCTTGCCGTAATGGTTACGGGAAGCGTTTTTGCGATTGATTTTACAAAGTGGAATTCCTCTGTAGAGGATTCCAAGTGGCTTTTCAATGCTGGCGTAGGATATGGTTTAGGAATTTCCGTTCCGGTAAGTGCAGAATATTTACTGCCTGTTGATTTTCCTATCGGTGTGTTGGTTGAGGTGACTCCTTCATTTATAGGTTCTTCTTTTTGGTTAAATGCCCTTGCCGGTGTAAACTATCACCCCGACTTTGGTCTTGAAAACATGGATCTTTATTTTGGAGTGAAGTTGGGATATGCTTATTATAGCTATATGGGTACAGAGATGAATATGAATACCTTGCAATTGGAAGAGAAAAGATTTGGTTCAGGGGCATTTGGTTTCGGAACACATATCGGTTTCAGCTATTATTTTACGGATAAGTTTGGTGTAAACGTAAAAGTAGGGTATCCTACATATATTAGCGCTTCTGCCGCTCTTAAACTGTAAACGTATTTTATCTGATTTATACTATACGTATATCATATGCCTGTTTTGCAGGGCTATCCTGATTTGTAAATTAAGGATAGCTTTTTTTTGCGCTCATCGTTTTTTATCAGCAAAATTTGTCTGTATAAGACATGAAATTACACGGAAACGAACAATGGTAGATTGAAAAACATATATGCCTGTTTGCTGCCGGTTTCATGGCAGCGGGCGATTCGGCTGTCCGGGATGAAAAATAAAGCTGCCCCTTGTTCAACCGGCGCAAAGCCTGTAATAGCCGTTTTTTGTACAACAGCCGTCCCCTGTTCGCGGTGTTACGGAAAGAAATACCATGACCCGTGCCGCCGGAGCGAAAACACCGGATTGTGGCAGGTTCATGTAATTTTTTTACTCTTTATTCAGTACTCCGTATGTATTATTCCGATACATACGGTATGACTGCGCAAGTAACACAAGATTCCATGCAAAATCTTCTGTATCAGCTGTTTGTTTCTGATATCGGACACAAAGAGGCAGCACAGATAATTGATATTCTCAAATTTAAACGGGTATTTCCGCTGGTAGAACCGGATGCTGGCCCAGGATTGATAGAATTTTTGCAGAATTTCTGGAACTGGGATACGTCCCCGTATATCCAGGAACGGCTGCTTCACAAAAACGGTATCCACCGGCAGTATGTTGCCCGGTGTGCTGCTGCAGTCAGAAATTATTGGCTGCCGTGGTTCGGAAAGTCCCTGCCGCTGCAGCTGGTGTCCCGTCAGGATATACAGTCTTTTGTCATATCATTCAGAACGCGTACCTCGCCGGCATCAGCCCAAGGGCGGAACGATATAATCCGCAGCGGAACGGTGGCGCTCCGCTGGGCTTTCCATGCGGAACTGATTCCCCATGATGTTACTGCCGGCTTGACGTATTACAGCGGCGGTTCTCCTGAAGTGGTGATTTTACCGCCGGAAGTGGTACGCCGGTTATTCGGACATCCGTGGAAACACAAAAAAGCTATGACCGCAAATAAACTTGCGATGCTTACCGGTCTCCGTTCCGGGGAAATACAGGCGTTGCGGGGATGCGATATTGGTGACGACCGGCTGTACATCCGGCATAGTTGGAATGCCCTTGATGGTTTGAAAACCCCGAAAAATGGTGAAACAAGAACCGCATACGTACCATTTCCTGATATTCTGGAAGATATGCGCTGTTTTGCGGGAAGCAGGGACGGTTTCGTGTTCTGTGGTCGTAATGATAAGCAGCCAATGGATGCGAAATGCTGGCTGCGGGAGTTGCGGCAGGAATTACGCCGGATTCATGCGGATGAAGACTTGATACAGCAAATCCATTTTCACAGCTGGCGGCACTATTTTACCGTATATATGAAAAACCGGGGTAATCTGGAACCCCGGTTGTTGCAACGGATGACAGGTCACAAAACCATTTCTATGATGGAATACTACGCCGACCATCCGCTGGACGATGATGAGCTTAGTATGAAAGAAGCTGCACTGCGGGTATTTTCCCCTTTGCTGCCTGGATATGGAAATCAGACAGGCTAGTATTCGGTTGCCCGTGCATTCAAATCATCTACCATTGCCTGGAGCACGTCTTGATCAATAACTTCGCACAATGTCTGTACCTGGGTTGGCGACATATACAGGGTTGAAGACGGTGAATATACGGTACTGTCATTTTTATCCGGACCGGGAACAAGTTTTACGGTAAAATACGGTCTTCCGTCAGACAGATATTCATAATTCAGCTGCAATTTTGCTTTTTCTGATACCCGTGCGACTCCGGTAACTCCCCAGGCTACAGATGCCTTTGTTTCAGAGTAAGCGTTTTTTGATGTCGGTTTGCGGTTTTCCAAAACACCGGCTTCTGCCTTAAGTGAAAAATCTGCCGCTGCTAGCCGTAGCAGGCGCCGCTGCTCCGGTGTCATCATCAGGCAGATCTTGTTTGCAAAATCCCGGTAATACATTTCAACTATATTAGTCCGGGGTATGAAATATAATTCCAGTTCCACCGGCTTTTCTTTGCCGAACATGATAGTACGAGTGATTACTGTTTCCAACTGAATCGGGTCAAAATCACCGATAAAATTTGGATCAGCAGTTCGGGTTTTCGGGGTTGAAGTGCATGAAACCAACAAAGCTCCGGCAACCAGTCCTGCCAAAGCAGTAAATAACATATTGGAACGGGAAAAAATCATTTGAATCTCCATAAGTAAAATTAAAATACGGATTACTATACCGCGAATTCTTTTAGAAAGTCAAACAAAACGGGTTTCATCTTGTTACAGAAATTATGGTAATCAAAAAAGTCTCTATACGGTTACCGTCCCCCCTGTGCGGAAACCCGGTGTCAGCAGCTGCCCGTTTCCGCCGCCAGCTGCCGCACCCGCTCCGGGGAAA
>CALXOI010000055.1 GCA_944389965.1 uncultured Treponema sp. | reverse complement strand
ACCGGCATTGTCATTTTTTTTATAGCCCAAATGTTCGTCCATTTCGGCATCCAAAGCTCTGGAGTAAAAACGGCGTGTCAATTGTTTGAGTAAACCGTTTTCCCCTGCTAATTCTTCTGCTGTCATCCCGTGGAAATCAATCTGATCCAGCATCCGGTCGATGACATCTTTTTCTTTTTTCTTGGCCAACATTGTACTCCTCCTTGTAGAGTATCATATTTGTCAGCCATTTACACAGAAAATTTTACAGGGTCGAAAAAAGACCTTAACAGTATATGTATGGGGCGGTCACACAGTCGTCCCGTCTATCATCCCGCCCGGTGCTTTAGCAACTACGGCACCGTCATCCCGACTAAGCCGTCAGGCGGGTGGAGGGATCTTGCCGGAACTGGTGCCGGAAAACCGTGTTCCGGGAGATTTTGACAGTGTCACTCTGTTACAACCGGTCCTGTCCAGCTGTTGATTCCTCCAATCTCGACAATATTCGTGTAGCCTTGGGCGGCAAGTTTCCCTGCAGCCTGTTTACTGCGGTTGCCGCTTCTGCAATAAACCAGAACCAATGCGTCTTTATCCGGCAGAATTATTTCTGCCGTCTGTGGAGAAATATGTTCATTCGGCAGAAGAATTGCACCGGGTATATGCCCGTTCCGGTATTCCTGCTCTGTGCGCACATCCAGCAGAGTATAATCCGCTGATTGTTCCATCAGCTTGACGGCTTCTGTCATGGGTACGCTCCGGTATCCATCTGTGCCGGATGACTGGGCAAAGCATCCGCTGAAAATAAACAGAGAGCAGCAGACACTTGGGATAAACTGTTTCATAATACCTCCTGTATATAATATACACATATATCCCGGAACAGGGAGCATTGACGCTGATTTATTTTCTTCTTATAATTTAATCTGATTTTAAATTCAGGCGGTTTTGTGTGCAGATAAAACTTGATAATTTAGTGCGGACATATCCCAGTTCGGCAGGAGCGGCGCCGGAAGTTCATGCAGTCCGTAATGTCAGTCTGACCATTCCTTCAAACAGTATATTCGGTATTATCGGCAGGAGCGGTGCCGGAAAATCGACTCTGGTACGGCTTGTCAGCCTGCTGGAAAAACCCGATTCCGGCAGTGTATATTATAACAATGAACGGGTTGATACGCTGTCCGGCAAAGATTTAATATACCGTCGCCGCCGGATCGGCATGATATTCCAGAGTTTCAACTTATTCAGTTCCCGTACCGCCCGGCAGAATATTGCGTATCCTCTGGAAATATGCGGTGTGCCGTCAGCAGAAATCCGGGAACGGACGCAGCGGCTTCTGGAACTGGTGGGATTGTCTGACAAAGCGGACGCTTCTGTAAGCCAGCTGTCCGGCGGACAAAAGCAGCGTATTGCAATTGCCCGTGCCTTGGCAAACAATCCCGATATTCTCTTTTGTGACGAAGCAACCAGTGCCCTGGACCCCCAGACAACCCGGTCAATTCTGGATTTAATCCGGCGGATACAGCAGCAGATGAACCTTACCGTTGTGATGATTACCCATCAGATGGAAGTTGTCCGGGATGCATGCGAGTATGTGGCTGTTTTGGACAGCGGAACGGTAGTGGAACAGGGAACCGTCACGGATTTGTTTACCCATCCCCGTACTGATGTGACAAAGGATTTCCTTGCCAATCTGACACAACCTGATACCGCCGGCAGTGACCGTATGATCCGCTGGTCTTCTGAAGGCGGGGCATACATCCTCCGTTTTGTCGGGGATTTAACCGGTGAGCCGGTACTCAGCCGGGTAATGCGGCAGTTTGAGGTGGAATTCAACATCCGTGCCGGGGGAATCCAGCGGCTGCCGTCCGGCAAAGTGGGGACAATGATTACCGATATTACCGGCAGCCAGGATGCGGTTGACGGCGCACTGGAATACCTGAAAAACACCGGTATTATTGTAGAAAAAGTGTAGAGGTTTATATGGATTTTTCGACTTTAAGTTCACTGGTGCTGGATGCCACCGGACAGACACTGGTTATGGTGCTGGTTTCCACTTTTTTTTCACTGGTGCTGGGGTTGCCGCTGGGCATACTACTATGTGTCACCGATCCCGCCGGCGGTATCATGCCCCGGCAGCTACTGTACCAGGTGCTGACACGGATTGTCAATGCACTGCGGTCTTTCCCGTTTATCATACTCATGATTCTGTTGTTTCCTCTGTCCCGGTTTATTATCGGTACCAGCATCGGTACTGCTGCGACAATCGTTCCCCTTTCCATCGCGGCGGCTCCCTTTGTTGCCCGCATTATCGAAACGGCGCTGAAAGAAGTTGATCCGGGGGTGGTACAGGCTGCCCGGGCAATGGGTTCCACCAATTTTCAGATTATTGTAAAAGTTCTGCTGCCGGAAGCATTGCCGTCACTGGTGTCCGGAGTGACGCTGACCATCATCAATCTGATCGGGTATTCAGCAATGGCAGGAGCAATCGGCGGCGGCGGATTGGGGGATCTTGCCATCCGGTACGGGTACCAGCGGTTCCGGCCGGAAGTCATGGTGGCTGCTGTGGTGATTATTCTGCTGCTGGTGGAAGTCATCCAGCTGGTGGGTTCTCGGTTGAGCGCGGCAATGCTTGCCCGGCGGTAGCACTGGAATATCCCGGCAGCGGTTGGCGGTTCAGATTGACAGCCGCAGTATTTTTCTATATGGTGATACAAATATAAATGTTTTGTTTAAGGAGAAACAGAATGAAAAAAATTATTTCAGTTTTAACGGCGGTGTTGCTGATGGCAGCAGTGTTTGCCGGCGGGAAAAAAGAATCAAATCCCGGTGTGTTGAAAGTCGGCGCAACTCCGGAACCCCATGCAGAAATGTTAAAGCTGGTGGTGGATGATCTGGCAGCCCAGGGAATAACACTGGAAATCATTGAATTTACTGACTATGTTACACCAAATGAAGCTTTGGAAAGCGGCCAGATTGATGCCAATTTTTTCCAGCACCTGCCCTACATGGATACATTCAATTCGGAAAAAGGGTATCATCTGGTAAATGCCGGCGGTATCCACATTGAACCGATGGCTTTGTATTCAAAGAAGGTTTCCTCCCTTGATGCCCTAAAGAACGCAACAATTGCGATTCCCAATGATCCTACAAATGAAGGCAGGGCATTGCTGCTGCTGCAGTCCGCCGGCTTGATTACCCTGAACGCTGACGCCGGTATTACTGCTACACCGGTTGATATTACAGACAACCCGATGAATATCAAGTTCCGGGAACTGGAAGCCGCCACGTTGCCCCGGGTTTTGGCTGATGTTGATGCAGCTGTTATTAACGGAAACTATGCGATTCCCGCCGGTCTGACAGCCCAGGTTGACGGTCTGTATGTAGAAGGCGCTGATTCCCCCTATGTAAATGTGGTTGCGGTAAAAGACGGTCGGGCACAGGATGCATCGATTGTTGCACTGGTAAAAGCCCTTCAAAGCCAGGAAATCGCTGACTTTATTGCTGAACGGTATCCCAACGGTGAAGTGGTGAAAGTTTTCTAAAAGAAATGCCACAGTTTAATAAATAAAAAAACAGCCGGTTTTAAACCGGCTGTTTTTTTATTTATTTACCCTTGGCTGTTCCCCATAAAGTTCTGCATCAGGGATACAAACTGATATAATTGTTTGTATATACTGACACACATATCTGTGATTGAACGGTCTGCAAAGTGTTCAAGTTCCTTCCAGTTGATAATCAGTTCCGGATGCGTTTTTTTATAATCTTCTAAAACCATTTTTATATTTTTGGCATAAATAATCAGATTTTTGATACCGTCTACCAGAAGTTCCCGGGCACTGCCGTTTATATCGCTCAGAATAGTATGCAGCATATTTGCTGCTTCCTTATCCCGTTCATGGCGGCCCAGTAGATTCTTAATCCGTGTGTTTAAAGGCGTGTTGTCTGATAATGATTCATCAAATTCCGTAATTTTATCAGATAAATCAATCAATGCGTGGTAGGATTCCGACATAGATGATGATAATGATGCAGTTGCCCACTTTCCTCTGACCAGCACTAAATCAGACAATTCCCGGACATCCTTTTTTATATAATCCAGCAGAAATGCTTTCAGATAATTCAGCGGTTGCTGGTATACAAATGAACCGACATTTCTTTTTTCAAATACAGAACTTTGATCTGCCGTATAATTTTTCAGTCTGGTTACCGCCTCGGTTCCAAAAATAGAGGTTGCAAGGGAATCAATTTTTGATATTTTTTGTTGGGTTTGCAGTCTGCTGATTGTTTTTTCCGCTGTCTGGCGTATTTTATCCAGAAAAGATTCCGTAATATGTTCCTGTCCATCTTTTACCGTGAGTGTAAAACCGGGATTTTGTTGGATCAGTTGCAGCATCATTTCAAAAACTCTGGATCGCTGCAGTTCACGCAGTCGGGATAAAAGCTTTTGCCAGTTATTCTGTGCAACCGGTTCCACTCCTTTCAGTTTTTTCAGCAGGGCAAAAACATCTTTCCAGTTATCATACTCCGTAATAATCCAAGCTGTACTTATAAAATCCTTGAGGTCATCAACAATATATTTTCCGTTGATTGCATCAAATTGTGGTACCACAGAAAAATCATATTCCCGCACCGTGGATGTAAACTTACGTAACAGGAAAAAGTAGTCATATTCACAGAAAGCCTTGAACAATATTAATTGTGTGTAAAGCGTATCAATTTTATTTATAACCGTGGAATCAAATTCAGAAAACAATTGATCCATCCGCGACCTGACTATCGTTTTAAGCTGGTTTATCTGTGTCTGTTTTGCCGCTGCTTCAATGTTTTCTTCTGATAACTGGTCAATCAATTCTATCTGTTTGTCAGAGAGAAGCGAATAGATTACCATTAACTGTAAGGATTTAGGATTCTGTATACTTTGGAAAAAAGATTGTGCGGGCGCAATTGTTTTATAGAAAGAAAAAAAAGTTTTTGCAAAAGCAGGCAAAACTTCGTCACTGTTTGCCCGGTAGAATTTAAATTTCGTTTTTGATAACTCTTTTGCAATAGCCCGCATAATCCGGCGTTTTTCCGCTTCCGGATCTGAAGGTTTGAATATTGATTCAATTAACCGCTGGAAAAATCCCGGTTCCGTATTTGATTGAGAGGAGCCCATATAATAAATATACAGATGTACGGACATCGGGTCAAGTCGGTTTGTCTGTTGACCCGGCGGACTCCGGATGATACAATAACCGTATGAGTTCCCGTAATACGGTAAAAAAAACAAATGCTATGCGTATTCTTGATAATGCCGGAATTCCGTACACGGTATTAACGTATGATGATGATACAGAACATCCGCTGGAATCGGGTGCAGCCTTGAGAACGGCAGAAAAACTGGGACTTTCACCGGAAACGGTGTTTAAAACGATAGTGATGAGATCCGATACAAAAGAAATCTGCGTCTTTTGTGTGCCTGCTCCGCAGGAAGTCAATCTAAAAAAAGCCCGCAGCACCGCCGGTGTAAAGGAACTGTCGCCGGTAAAACCGGCGGAAATTAACAGTCTGACAGGTTATATCCGGGGTGGTTGCTCTCCGCTGGGAATGAAGCGGCAATACCGGACATTTATTGACAGTTCTGCCGGTGGTTTTCCGGTGATATACATCAGTGCCGGCCAGCGGGGTGTGCAAATTGGCGTACCGGCGGAAGCCCTTGCCGGAGTGACCGGAGCTGTATTTGCGGATATTGCCGGATAATCCGGCAGGAGGAATTTTTTATGGCAACACCACATAATGCTGCCCGGTCTGGAGACATTGCTCCGGTCGTTCTGTTTCCCGGAGATCCTTTGCGGGCACAGTATATTGCGGACCGGTATTTAACCGGCAGCCGGCAGGTAACCGGCATCAGAAATATGCTGGGTTTTACCGGAACGTGGAACGGTACGCCGGTTTCCGTTATGGGTTCAGGAATGGGAGGTCCGTCAGCGGGAATTTATTCGTATGAATTGTTCCGTTTTTACGGGGTAGAAAAAATCATCCGTATCGGTACGGCAGGCGGATTGCAGTCCGGTATAAAACCGGGAGAGTTAGTGTTTGCCATGACTGCCTCCACTGATTCAAACTATGCCGCCCAGTACCGGCTGCCGGGAACATATTCCCCCTGTGCAGCTTTTAGTCTGTTTCGGCAGGCAGTGCAGGCGGCAGAACGGAACCATATTCCGTTTACTGCCGGCGGTATTTTTTCATCAGATATGTTTTCTTCATATAATGCGCTGGGTGAACAGGAATCTTGGGAACCGTGGGCCCGGATGGGCTGTCTCGCCCAGGATATGGAAACCTATGCAGTATACTGCACGGCTGCCTGTCAGGGAAAACAGGCCCTGTCATTGCTGACTGTTACCGATTCCTGCGTCACCGGACACAGTTTGGCTGACGGACAGCGTATGGCAGCTCTTGAACCCATGTTTACCGTCGCATTGGAAACTGCGGTTCCGCCGGAGCCATAATCCGGAAAACAGGTCGCAGCGGAATATACGGACGGCAGGGAACGGAACCGGCAGGGAATACCGTGTTGCCGCCGCCGGTTCCACAGGAAAAGTCTTTTCCGCTGTATGTCTGTGACAGGGCATAAAACCGGGCTGTGAACGTGGCGGCTGTTGGTGTCACTGCCGCCGGTTACCGATTCCTGCATCACCGGACCCCGGGCTACGGTAACCAGTAGAAATGACTGGTCTCTGGAATATTTGTAACAGCTTGATTTTCCGTTGCTGACAGCGTATCATATTCTTATGAATACCCGTAAATTAACAGATATTATCCGTGTTTCTTCCGGTGCGGCTCCGGCCGATTTGGTTATCCGCAACTGCCGTATTATCGATCCTGTTTCACAGACAATCAGCAGCGGCAGCATTGCCGTATACGGTGGTTTTATCGTCGGTATTGGTGATTACCATGCGGAACGGGAAATTGATGCCGGCGGAATGTATGCCGTCAGCGGTTTGATTGATGCCCATGTGCATATTGAATCATCACTGTGCACACCGGAAGCCTATGCCGAAATGGTAGTTCCGCTGGGAACAACCACGGTGATTGCCGATCCTCATGAAATCGCTAATGTGAAGGGTATAGACGGAATCCAGTTCATGATAAATTCTGCCCGCAGGGTTCCTTTAAAGGCACATTTTATGGCACCGTCCTGTGTGCCTGCGGCAGATTTTGAAGACGCCGGTGCCGTGTTGGACAGCGAACAGATAGAATCCCTGTTGGAGGAACCGGGAATTCTTGGACTGGGCGAAATGATGAATACGCCCGGCGTCACCGGTGCCACTGAACCGGTTCTGGAAAAACTGACCGCTGCGATAAACTGTGGCAAACCTATTGACGGGCATGCACCGGGATTGTCAGGCAAGCAGCTGAATGCCTACCGGGTAGGGGGGATTACTACAGACCATGAATGTACTACACCGGAAGAAGTCCGGGCTCGGCTCAAACGGGGGATGTATGTATTGTTACGGCAAGGTTCCGCTGCCCAGGACTTGGAAAAGCTGCTGCCGGCGGTTACCGATGCCAATGCCCGGCGCTGCGCATTCTGTTCCGACGACAAGCATCCGGGTGATATTCTCCGGTATGGACATATCAACCACAATTTGAAAATTGCAGTTGAAGCGGGAATCAACTTGTTTACGGCAATTGCTATGGCAACGATCAATGCGGCAGAGTGCTACCGGCTGAAAAACACCGGTCTTATTGCGCCGGGTTACTTGGCAGATATGGTATTTTTTGATGATCTGAAAACATTTGATGCAAAGATGGTTTTTATCAACGGGGAACTTGTTGCACAAAACGGTAAACCTCTGTTTCCTGTAATCAACCGGGTTGACAAAGCGGTTACCCATTCCGTGAATATTGCACCGGTGACGCCGGAAATGCTCCGTATTCCGCTGCCATCGCCCCGGGCCCGGGTTATCAGTCTGCAAAACCATGCACTGGTTACCGGATCTGTTATCCGGGATGTCGATGTAAAGGACGGCTGTTTTGCATTTAATCCTTCTGTTCCGGTTCAAAAACTGGTTGTTGTGGAGCGTCACCAGGCAACGGGAAAAACCGGCTGTGCATTGATAGAAAACTATGGTGTCCGTAACGGCGCTGTGGCAACAACTATATCCCATGATTCCCATAATCTGGTGGCGGCCGGGGATAATGATAGGGATATCCTGCTGGCGCTGAAAGAACTGGAACACTGTGGCGGCGGGATTACGCTGGTGCATAATGGAACCGTTGTTGATACGGTTCCGCTTCCCATCGGCGGGATAATGTCCGATAAAAGTGCCGCAGAAGTCAGCCGGCAGGTTGATTTTCTTACGGAACAGGCGCACCGGCTGCTGGGAATCAATGACGGCATAGACCCTTTTATGACACTGTCATTTTTGTGCCTGCCGGTTATTCCCCACGTAAAGCTGACTCCCCGGGGGCTGTTTGATGTGGATACGTTTACCTTTACCGGATGCAGCACAGAGTAGGTTGTGCCGGTTCCGTGTTTCTGCCGTTCAGATGCAACATCGTATGCAGCCCGAATCCGTCCGGGTACGGTGTAGAATAATTCTGTCCGGACTGCTTTTTTTGTATCCGGGATACAGGTTGTTCCAAAGTCGGTTTCAGGCTGCGGTGGAATAAATGCCGGATTCCAGACAGAATCCGGTTCCGGATAGGGATTTTGAAATAATGTCTGGGCGTTGTTCCTGTACAGCGGCATACAGTTCCGCCATTACTTTAATTTAATTACTAATTCTATATTATTCCTAAAATTAGTATTGTGAATACTCCCGTCTGATGATATACTTGCCTTGATTACAGCGGTTGCTTGTGAATTCTCGGAGGGTTTTGTATGAAATTACAGAAACAACTGATTTCTGCGTTTGCGTCGATAGCATTATTGCCGTACATTATCGGTATGTTGGGATTGTTTATTGGTATACGCAGCATTATGAACCAGACGTCATATGAAATGATGTTGCGGTACACAGATTCTTTTGCCACCGGGCTAGAATCTTTTTTTACCGAAGCGATAGCAGTTACCCGTTCTGCTGCATCTTTTTCCGGTGTAAAAGAAAAGCGATGGACAGAAATACGTCCCCAGCTGCAGGAATTGTCACAGGATATAAATGGGGTTCAAAGTTTTCTCCTTATCAATGATGACGGAACTTATTGGGACAGTGCCTTGCCGGGCAATCCTGCCCACGGCTATCTGGTAACAGAAAATGATGCGTCCCCCGGTTCCGAGCCGATAACCCTTACGTTCCGTGATTATTTTAAAGAACTGGTGACAAACAATACGGCAAATGTAAAAAAACAATTTATTTCTGATTTGATGATTGCCCCTGATACCGGTGAAAAACAGGCACTTGCGGCAGCAAACATTATAGACGGAAACAAAACGACCGGTATTGTAGCAGTTATTCTGAATGCTGCATCATTTGATGCAAATTATGAAGATCTGTTGAGCGATATGGTGCGGTTATTTGGTAAAGAAGCGCAAATTGCCATTACTACGAGCAGCGGACTCTTGATGTCGCAGATTGTTTATGATGAACGTACCGATACTTATGTTGATACTGTTATGAGTCAGAATGTATTGATTACCACAGAAGCCCTGCATCCTGATATGCAGCAGGCAATCCTAAACGCCGGATCGTATACTGACCGGGAACAGACATACCGTCTTGATGGTAAAACCCACGTTCTTGTTTCAAAAAATCTTGAAAATACACCATATTCAGTATATTTTTCTGTACCGAAAACCCAGCTGTACAGTGCGGTGTATATTCTGCGCAATATGATTCTGCTGATCGGATTTATTATTGCGGTTATTATTTTTATTACAGCGGTACTTATCGGACGCAGTATTTCCAAACCGTTGCAAATGACAGCAGTGACACTCCGGGATATTTCAGAAGGCAGCGGGGATTTGACCCAGCGGCTTGAAGTTACCGGAAATACTGAAATTCAAGCCGTAAGTACATTTTTTAATAAATTTATCAGTACGCTTCATGCTATGATTACAAAAATCAGTGAAAAAACCGGTGTTATTGAGCAAATTTCACAGGATTTGGCTGCTGAAACCGGTGCCATACAAAACGGTGTATCACAAATATCGTCCAGTATTGCTGATCTGAATTTCAAAGTTGAAGATCAGTCCGCATCTGTAACGGAAACGTCAGCAACCGTTGAGGAAATATCAAAACACTTGAGTTCTTTGACCCAGGAAATAGAAACCCAGTCAGCTGCCGTTACACAGTCATCTGCTGCAATCCAGCAGATGGTTGCCAATATCAATGCTATTTCCAACAATTTGGAAAAAGCGTCAAATAATTTTAATATACTGCAAAAAACATCCGGGGATGGCAAGATGGATTTGGGCAGAGTCCGGAAACTGATAGAAACTATTTCTGCTCAGTCTGCCGATTTGCTTGAAACGAATAAACTTATTACTTCGATTGCAAGCCAGACAAACCTGCTGGCAATGAATGCAGCAATAGAAGCTGCCCATGCAGGAGAAGCCGGACCAGGATTTTCGGTAGTTGCGGATGAAATCAGAAAACTTGCAGAAGACGCATCCAAGCAGTCAAAAGTAACGGCAGTAACGCTAAAAAATATTGTATCGAATATCAATTCTGTAGTGGATGCCGCAGATCATGCCGGTTCATCTTTTGATACCATTGTCAGCCAGATAAGCAGTGCTGTAGATCTGGTTAACCAGATAACCATGACAATGAATGAACAGACAGAGGGCAGCAAACAGGTGCTTGAAGCGTTGCATGATATCCAAGAAGTGACAACGGTTGTCCGTTCCGGTTCCCAGGAAATGGATCAGGGGGCTGGTGTTATCATTAAAGAGATGGATCGTCTTGCAGAAATATCCCGGCAGGTACAGGATAACGCCCGTACAATTGCGCAGGCAGTGCAGACCATAGAGAATACTGTTTCTGAAATTGCCGATAATGCACAGATAAACAGTGAGTCTGTTGCAGTACTGCGTGATATGACGTCGAAATTCAAACTGTAGTTGTATATTCCGGTATAAACAGACCGTGTGCGTGGTTTCCGGACTGCGATGGGGATATATACGCCGCAAAACGGAATAACTGTAAAAAAGGGTGCAGTTTTAAGACTGCCGGTGTATCCTGGTGTTTCGGATGATACGGGGTTACGGGCGGGTGGAAAGACACCGTTTTCCACCGCCTTTTGTATCCTGCCGGATATGTTTCCGGTGAACAGCACTTGGCATAGTCTATTCAGGAGCGGTATCCTGTATACGATACATTGTGGAGGACAGAATGAACAGCCGGCGGTTATATACAGCTTCTGATTTTTACCGGGAACGGTTTGGCTGTAAAGTATATAAGCTGGCGTTGGATGCCGGCTGCACCTGTCCTAACCGGGACGGAACAAAAGGATTCGGAGGCTGCATTTTTTGCAGCCAGACCGGTTCCGGGGATTTTGCCGCATCCCGCCGGCTTCCTGTGGCAGAACAGATATGTGTGGCGCAACGGCTGGTTGCATCAAAAATGCCTGCCGGAAAGCCGGGCGTTTACATTGCATATTTTCAAAATTATTCAAATACATACGGCAACCCAGCCCGGCTTGAGCAGCTGTACCGGGAAGCCCTGGCAGTGCCGGGAATAGCAGGACTGGCGGTTGCGACCCGTCCTGACTGTCTGGAAAACGATATACTGGATCGCCTCGCCCGTGTTGCATGGGAACCAGTCATAAAGACTGGAACGGTTGCGCATATTGTACCCACAGAAAGCGGGCAGACTGTTACCGGCGACGCTGGCGGAGTTGCCGGGGCTTCTTCCTCCAGCGTCGGTTTTGGCGGAGTTTCCGGGACTTTTCCCTGCGGCGGTTCCGGCGGAGTTGCCGGGACTTCTTCCGCTGCTGGCGCAGTTGCCGGCATGAAACCGGATACGGCTGCCTGTCCGTTTGTCTCCCTTGAACTGGGATTGCAGACGGTTAACCCGGCTGCCGCTTCATATATCCGGTGCGGTTACACAGCAGAAGATTATGGCGGTGCAGTCCGCCGCATAAAAACTGTTGCGCCGCAAATTCATGTGGTGACACATATCATCTTTGGCCTGCCCGGCGATACAGAACAGGATATGATGCGGACTGTGGATACCGCTGTTGCTGCCGGTACGGACGGCATAAAAATCACTGTACTGTATGTGCTGAAAGGAACCCGTCTTGCAGAAGACTATGCGGCACTCAGATTCCGGTGTCTGGAAATGGAAGAATATTTCAGGCTGCTGTCCCGTGCCGTGTCCCGGATACCGCCGGAAACGGTAATACACCGGCTTACCGGTGACGGACCAAAATCCCTGCTGATAGCGCCCCTGTGGACAGCCGACAAAAAAACTGTCCATAACCGGCTGCACCAATATTTTGAAAGGCATCATGTTGTTCAGGGAAGTGAATTTGTAAAATAGAAAACAGCCCGCTTTTCCCGCCCTTTTGTACGGTGCCGCACGCTTCCCGGTACGTTCCGGTGGCTGCTGGCGGCGTTCCGGCGGGTGTCCGTTCAGATGAAGCTGGTTCCAGCCGGTTGCCGGACAGAGTGCCGCCGTTTCAAGGCAGTCCCTGCACCGGCCGTATCTGCCGTACGGCAATGCCGCAATCCGGCGGCAACAAACAGCTATGGTACAGTGTCATTCCAATCTGCCTGCTGTAAGGCACCGTATCAGTGCGGCGTTTTCTGCTGCCGGAATATTCCGCGGGGACAATTGCGGTCACCGTTATTCCCGCAGGGGGAATCTTCTGCGGGATGAACGACAGGTTTTATTTTTTATTATTTCTGTTCAAAAGGGCTGCAAACGGATTGTACGTTTCACTGTCGTCCTGCGTTTCCATGTATTTCCGGGCAGCAGTATCCTGTTCGCTGGAAGTCGCCGGTTTCAGCGAAATCCGCCGGTCGGCACTGTTTATTTCTTTTACCACCACATCCATCTTGGTGCCGGTTTTATACACTGCCCGTAGGTTCATATTCCGGTTTTCCCCCTGAAGCTCCGAAATATGGACTAAGCCGTCAATGCCTGGTTCCAGTGTGACAAACAGCCCGAATTCCGCAATCCGCGCAATGCTGCCCGTATGTTTTGATCCTGCAGGATATTTCTGTGCTGCCGTGTCCCATGGGTCAGCGGTCAGTTTTTTCATGCTGAGGGAAACTTTTTCGTGTTCCCAATCTGTACTGAGTATTTCCGCCTGAATTTCTTGACCGGGTGCCAGCACTTCACTGATGTCGGTAACCCTGCTTCTGCTGATTTCAGATACCGGCAGCAATGCCCGGAACCCGTTTACCATGACAAATGCACCGAACGGCTGCAGGGATTCAACGGTTCCGGCAACGGTCATGCCGGGTTTCAGCTGTGTTTTGAGAACATCAACCTGCCGGGCGTGTTCTTCTTCCAGTATTGCCCGGTTTGAAACCAGCAGGTTTCTGCCGTTCTCTTTATATTCCTGTATTTTAAAAGTCATAACTCTGCCGGTATAGGTTTCAGGACTGTCTTTCTGCCGGCCGCCCATCTGGGAGTAGGGACAGAACGCCCGTTTACCGGCAATGATAACTTCGTATCCACCCTTGATTTCTTTTTCCACCTTGCCTTCCACCGGAATGCCGTTTTTCCATGCTTGTTCCAGCAGATCTCCGCCGGCATTATCACCGCTAAGCCGGGTGGTAAACCTCATTTCGCCGTTTTTTTCTCCGGTAAAATAAGCAGTAATCCGGTCGCCTTCTTTTACCGTACAGTTTCCGTCTGCATCATTCAATTCTGCCCGGTCAAGGATACCTTCACTTTTTGCGTTAAGGTCAAGAAATATGCAGTCGCCGGTTACGGCGATAATCTGTGCGTCTATTGCGTCTCCGGGATGTAACTGTTTCATTGTGCACTTCCTTGTATGGTTTTTTGAACAGCCGCCAGCAGTTCATCGTATTCGGTGAATGCGGGAATATCAGGATGTTCAGCTTGAATATGTTCCGGTGCCCGGAACAGGAAACCAGCTTGGGATGCGGTAATCATTGCCAGATCATTGAATGAATCTCCGGAAGCAATTGTATCGAACCCCATGGATTGCAACCCTTTTACTGCGTGGAATTTACCGTTGCTCTGGCGTAGCCGGTATCCGGTAATTCTGCCGTCGGGAGCTGTTACCAGTTCATTACAGAAAATTGTAGGCATTCCCAGTTTTTCCATCAGCGGGGCAGCAAACTGGGTGAAAGTATCGGACAGAATGATAACCTGGGTAATCCGGCGCAGTTTGTCCAGAAAATCCTTTGCTCCCGGAAGCGGGTCAATCTTTGCGATGGTGCGCTGTATTTCTGCAAGTCCCAGATTGTGTTCGGCAAGAATTGAAAGCCGTTTGTTCATCAGAATATCGTAATCGGATATATCCCGGGTTGTCAGCCGCAACTCTGGAATACCCGTTTCTTCAGCGAAGGCTATCCATATTTCAGGAACCAGTACGCCTTCCAAATCAAGACAGGTTATGTACATATTTTTTCCTTTATTATGTAGTGTTAAGACAGCCTAGTGTAGCACACATTGCCGTATTGGAACAGCGTTTTTTTATTTTTTTGAATGATAAAATACCGGTGCAAGCCGGCTGGTGTGTACAGCGGGCATCGTTCCGGTACAGTGGTGCTGTCACAAACCGTCTCTGTAGCTGCCGGATGCGGTGCTGTCACAAGCCGGCTCTGCG
>CALXOI010000054.1 GCA_944389965.1 uncultured Treponema sp. | reverse complement strand
TAACAGGCTGTGTTGCAGACGGCTGGGGCCGTGGTACCCTAAGTGTAATCAGTTCATCTGTGGAAGCCTGTATGTCGGTTATATCTACTGAAGTCTGTATCAGATATGTTCTTCTGTTGGAAAATTTTTTTGTTCCGGGCGGTGTAGTAATTGTTACAGATTGTCTGTTACTGTCCCCTTTATCTGTCCGCACAAAAAAATATCCGGAAGCAGCTCCGTCTGGTATTCTGACCCGGATTTCTGTATTACTCCAATATTCATAGTCAAAATCATTTTCAAAGGCTGAAATATAATCAATTTCCGTAGAGTTCAAATCCTGCGGGGAATTTTTCCCTTCCATCCATTTCGGGGTGAAATATACTGAAGAATCATTTTTAAGGTTTCCGAAATTATTTCCGCTGATTGTAAGTATTTGTCCAACGGAAATTGTTTTAGGGGAGGTACTTGAAATTACCGGTGTTGCAATCCGGGGTTCCTGCCGGACAGCAACCGGAATATTTTCTGTATTTGCAAAAATTGCCGGATCGGATTGACCTTCCTTTGTTATAACATATACGAGACCGCCCGGAATATTTGCAGGTAATAACAGTTTTATTTGAGTATCAGTCCAGGAGAGATACGAGGAAGCGGTTATCTGGCTGCCTCCAATTTCCACATAATTTGTATCCCGGGTATCAGAGAAACCTGAACCGTTAATAGTCATAACGTCTCCCGGCATACCGATTTGCGGTTCAATGGAAGTAATAACTGGAGGTTTTTTGGATTCAATCGTTGTTATGAATAACAATGCAAATACAATAATACAAAATACCAGAAGAACAGCGGCTCTGACTAACGGATATTTTCGAAAAATGTATAATATAGAAGATGTCACTTTGTATTGCCGTCCAGAACACCGGAGATAAATCGTACCGGCAGAATAAATTCTGTCGTAGTCGGCATATTCCCGATATTTGAAAGCGTTATTTTTACCATAATATGGTTGTTTTCTTCAAAATCTGGTCTGAATATATCAATTGTGGTGAATTTATTTTCATGGAGTAATGACACATCATTATTCGCATACGGTACAACTGTTTTTTGTATACCTGATGAAGAAGTAAGAGTATCTTTCCATATAACCGGCATCGCAAAGGATGTTCTTTCATCGTTATGAAGCGCGCTGGCAGCGATGGATATGGGCTGAGATATCGGTGTCTGGACTGGGGCTGTATTTGAAGAAATTTTACTGAACGGCAAAAAAAATACACAAGCAAAGACTGCCGCTGCAGCCGGTAAAACCCATTTATTTTTTTGGAAATCAATAAATTTAGTTTTATGAACAACTTTTGAATATTTCAGTTTAGTCTGGAGTCGGGCAAAACTTTCTACCAATTCTTTGTCAGTTAATTGTATTGAATCCGCGTCTTTATGCAACATATTGGAAATGTGTTGCATGTTCAAAAAACGCTCTCTGCAATTGGAACAAGTTGCAAGATGGGTTTCGTATGTTCCTTTGTATGCCGGGGGCAACTCATTATCAAGATATACTGAATGAATATCTTTTTCAGGACAAATAGACATCATCTTCTCCTATCAGTTTTGATAATTGTTCCCGGGCACGGAAAACCCGGACTTTAACATTTCCCTCGGTAATACCCAGCACCCGTCCGATTTCTTTGTAATTAAGTTCTGCATATTCCCTCAGAATAAGAACCACCTTTAAGTTTTCAGGAAGCTTATTCAAAGCTTCCTTTGTCTTCTTGATGGATTCAGCTTTTAATAATTCCGTTTCACCTGAATCCTGTTTTCTTCGGTCTTCATATAATGCACGCTCATATGCTTTTCGCTCACGACCTTTCCGTTTAGCATAATTGAGAGATGCATTTTTAACAACCCGGATCAGCCAGTATTTCGCGTCATTCAACGACGGGAATGAAAGGGATTTTTCATTCATTTTGATTAAAGAATCATGGACAATGTCTTCGGCAGCCTCTTCATCATTAACAATCCGGTATGATACTTTATAAAGAAGCTGCATCGTAGCATCATAAATGATTCTAAAATCAGCGGAATCCGATGCGTTGAGTGTATCTGTAGATCCTTTTTCTGCAAAACCAAACAAATGAAACCCCTGAATGTTACAGATATTTGAAAAAAATCAGCCGCGTTTCCATACAGAACCTTGCGGAGTATCTTCAATGATGATACCCTTGTTTTTCAGTAACGACCGGATTTCATCCGCCCGTGCATAGTTTTTTGCTTTTTTTGCAGCAGTACGTTCATCAATCAACTGTTGTATTTCTGCCGCTTCGGAATCACCGTTTTTTGCCGGTGACCGGGCTGCAAGTATTTCAGCTGCAGCACCTGTCAGATTCAAGGACAGGACGGAATCCATTTTTTGTATGAGATATAATGCTTTTTCTGTTTTTAGTTCCGGATCTTTAACCGCAATTTGCAAGACGGAAAGGGCCTGTGGTGTGCCTAGGTCATTTTCTAATGCTGCAGTGAATTTTTCAAGATACTGACGGGCTTTGTCAGAAAGGGGTATCTCTTTTGAACTACCAGGTAATATGCCACTCGCCTGTTGCAGGATTTTTGATATCCGCTGGTTCAATGCTTTCCGGGCATTTTTTGCTCCCTCCATTGCAGTCCATGAGAATGCAATTTGACTACGGTAGTGTGCTCCCAGCAGGAAAAAACGGTAATCGAGTGCATCGTACCCTTTGTCGATGAGAGATTGCAATGTTAAAAAGTTTCCGGAAGATTTTGACATTTTATCCGTACTGTTATTGTTGCTGTCTGTATCTTTTGCGATAACTAAAAATTCATTATGGAGCCAATAGTTTACCCATTTTTTACCGGTTGCACCTTCTGATTGGGCAATTTCGTTCGTGTGATGGATGGGAATATGATCAATACCACCGGTATGGATATCAATTTGCTCTCCGAGATATTTCATGCTCATTGCGGAACATTCTATATGCCAGCCGGGATAGCCTCGACCCCACGGACTGTCCCATACAAGTGCCTGGTTTTCAAATTTACTTTTTGTGAACCACAGGACAAAGTCCCACGGGTTCCGCTTATTTTGGTCAATGCCGGTACGGGCGCCGGCTTTTAATTCGTCTAAGTTCAGGCATGCCAATTTTCCGTAATCGGGGAATGTTGAAACATCAAAGTAAAGATTTCCGCCGGACAGATATGTGTGTCCGTTCGCTTCGATACGGCGGATTAAATCTATCATATCTTGAACATGGTCTGTTGCTTTGCAGATAATATCCGGATGCCGGATATGAAGTCTGTCTATATCATTGAAAAATGCCTTTGTGTAAAAGTCGGCAATTTCCAGAACTGATTGTCCCCGTTGTTGTGCTGTTTTCAGCATTTTATCTTCCCCGTCATCATCGTCGCCGGAAAGGTGTCCGATATCGGTAATATTCATTACATGGGTAATATCATATCCAAGAAATGACAGGGTTTTATCCAAAATATCCAGAAAAACGTACGCCCTCAGATTTCCAATGTGGGCATAGTTATATACTGTTGGACCGCAACCGTAAAATCCGACTTTTCCGGGATGAATCGGAATAAACTCTTCCAATCTGCGTCCCATGGTATTATATAAACGTAAAGACATAAGCCCTCGCTTTTTATTTCAAAATAGATTATAATAATATATGTGTATGCGCCGATAATCCGGAGAAACCTTATGTATAATGTACGGAAAATGGAAGAAAATATCAATATCTGCGGGGACTTCAAAGGGAAAATATTATATAATGAACCGATGGCAGAAAAAACGACATTTAAAGTCGGTGGGTCTGCCGCTGTTGTAATTGAGCCTGCTGATATAGATTCTTTGGTAATTGCAGTCCGGGCTGCACACAAAAGTAACGTACCGTACATTTGTTTGGGCGGGGGGTCGAATGTTGTCGTACCGGATGAGGGTATTGAATATGCGGTGATTTTAACGACAGGTCTTGATTCAATAACGGTTGTTCCGGATAAGGATGGCAGTGGCAACTGTCGTATTAGGTGCGGTGCCGGGTGTCCGATGAGGCAGATTATTGATTACTGTACTGCCGAAGGGTTAAGCGGCATGGAACCGTTTGCCGGATTACCGGGTACAGCCGGCGGTGCTGCTTTTATGAACGCCCGGTGCTACGAAAAATCTATGGATAACGTTCTTATTGCTGTAGAATATCTTTCTCCCGGGGATTGTTGTCTGCATCATTATGATATGAATCCGACTGATTGGGCATACAAAAAATCTCCGTTTCAGGATATGGAACCGGGGACTATCATTGTTTGTGTTGAAATTGCCGTAAAAAAGGTAACCCCAGATGATATCCCGGAAATACAAAAACAGTGTCAGTTTTATATTGATGATCGGATTCGGAAAGGACATTTCACATTTCCGTCCGCAGGTAGTGTGTTCAAAAACAATCGTGCGTTTGGTTGTCCTACGGGAAAAATTATTGACACTGCCGGATTGAGGGGGCTTGAAGTAGGTGGTGCCCAGATTGCGCCTTGGCATGGGAATTTTATCATCAACCGTGGGAATGCAACTGCTGCAGACATCCGGCAGATTACGCAGATCGTTACAGAAACAGTATACAAAAAAAATGGATTTTCATTGGAGCTGGAAATTATTTTTTTACCCAGTACAAAATAATGTGGCAGAACTGAAAATATTTATAACTAGATTGACAAATATGTGTTTTATTTTATACTGAATACAAGTGGGGTACGGATTGTGTTACAGCTTTCTTTTGTAAATTTTAGGAAAGATTCTTATATCCTTGTTGAGGGAAATTCCTGTGGTGACCGTTTTTATATTATCCGCAGTGGTACAGTCCGTTGTGTTAGAAGCCGGCCGGGTGCCCCTATTGTGCAATTAGGACCGGGTGATTTTGTCGGTGTTGTCCCCTGTATGTCTGGACATAATCAGTTTGAAAGTGTTATTGCTTCTACTGATGTCGTTGCCATTGCTGTGAAACGGGAGCAATATTCAGAATTAATACAAAAAAATACACCTGTTGCGCTTAAAATTATTCGTACTTTTGCGAATAAGATGCGTACTATGAATGAAAAGCTGACCCAATTGGCATTGAAAAATGTGACAATTGCATCTCCCGAACATATTTTTTTGGTAGCTGTTTTTTATGATAAGTCAGGGTGCGTAGATCCTGCCGTTTATGCATATTATCAGTATTTGAAAGCCTGTCCTACAGGCTCCTATACTGAAATTGCAAAAAAAAGATTTCTTTTGTTAAAAGGTAAGTCCCATGCTTGTTATTTTGAACCGACTGCAGAACTCGTCAGAACGTATCCAAAAGGAACAATGATTTTTTCCGAGTGCCAGACAGGGCAGGATATGTTTATCATTCAAGAAGGACAAGTAAAGATTACAAAAATTGTAGATAATAATGAAGTTATTCTTGCTGTTTTAAAAAAAGGTGATTTTTTTGGGGAAATGGCACTTCTTGAGGATAAACCACGGTCTGCTTGTGCAATTGCATTTGAAGACTGTAGTCTGATGGTTGTCAACCGGAAAAATTTTGATCAGATGGTTACGTCTCAGTCGCAACTTGTGGCACGGTTGACGATTACTCTGTCCGAACGGTTATGGGCTATGGAACGACAGCTTGATAATGCGGCGATCAGGAATCCCGTTAACAAAATGATTGATATGCTTGCGCTTCAGTTTGAAAAGGAAAAAATTACTGTTCCTGTAGCAAAAACTCCCCGTCAATTTGATTTTACGCCGCCTGATTTGGCTAATATGTGTGGTATCCCTCATGATGAACAGGGAATAGCTATCATGCAGTTCCTTAATACAGCTCCGGTTAAATTATCTGAAACGGGTACTGTGTATGTAACCGATTGTGCGGAAATTTTAAAGTCAGCTGCATTTTTCAGAAAACAACTTTATTGATAGGAGCTGTTGCGTGTTTATCCGATTTTGTGGCATCAAAAGTTTTATCCTGTTATTACTTATGATTATCCCCGGAGTTGGATTTTGCGAAGTTCCGCAGGAGTTGCCCCGGGGATTCGGGGATGTCGTTTTAGGGTTGTCCGTTGATGATGCAAAGAATGCATTATTAGCAGAACCTTTATTCGGATACCGGGGAGATCGGGATGTATCCCTGTTGCCGGGAGAAAATAGGACATTGATTTCTACTGCCGGCAGATTCTTTTTCGGAGATTGCTGGTTTCAGTTTGATAATGATTTTTTATATATCATTACAATCAACTTAAATCGCGAGCAGATAGATTATTTTAGCATATTCAGTACATTGTCGCAAAAATACGGGGACCCGGATAGTATAACACCCCAAAAAGCAGAATGGAAGAATGATTCTGTAATTATGTCTCTAGAGAAACCGCTTACATTAAAGTATACAGACAGAACTGTATTTGATGCATTGCAGGATTCTTCCAATGTGCAATTGTCCGCAGAAGAATATTCCCGTAACTCTTTTCTGGAGCGCTTGTAAATGGCCCGCAAATGGTGGTATTGCAGCTTTATTCTTTTGTTTATTTTATCCGGAATTGCCTGTTCCGGTCAAACCGGTTTACGGGTGACAACTGTTTATCTGGTAACCGCTACGGGAAAAGAAATTCCGGTGCAGGTTGAGATTGCCGATACGGAGGAAACCCGGATGAAAGGTTTTATGGGAAGAGAAACTATACCCGGGGGGACAGGAATGTTATTTTTATTTGAACGGGATGAGAAACTTAGTTTTTGGATGAAAGATACGCCGTGTCCGTTGTCGATTGCTTACATTGATTCAACAGGAGTTATCAGGGACATATATGATATGACACCGTTTAGTCTTGCCAGCTGGGAAAGCACCGTGTCAGTACGGTATGCACTGGAGGTTCCCCAGGGATGGTTTGCACAGGCCGGTGTTTCTACGGGCGATCGTCTGAGGCTGCCGATTCCTGCTGCAGAATAGTCACTCTGTATATCGCTGGTACTGGTAGTATATATGGGCTACTGTAACTGTTCTATCATGTTTAAAGCTATTTTATCTCCTGGATCAAATTCCAAAACTGTTTGAAAATACTTTTTTGCTTCTTCGGGATTGTTGTTTTTCAATTCCAGGTATCCTAAATTTGACATGATCTTTGTATTTTCCGGTTCCAGTGTCAGCGCTTGAACCAAATTTTTTTTTGCAGCTGTAAAATCTCCCAGTTCCATGAGACAGATAGCAAGTTCATTCAATGTGTCTGGTTCGGTGCTTCCATATTCAATTGCTTTTTGAAAAGCGGATTTTGCATCATCCCAGCGTTCCAAGCGGCGTAATCCCCATCCCAGTAAAAACCATGCATTCCAAACCGTCGGATTCTTTTGCAGAAATTCCTTTATTTCTTTCAATCCCCGTTCTTCCTGCCCCATCGAGATAAAATCAAAAGCTGCTTTAAATTGCTCGTCCTCAAGGTTTCTGGCACTGATATCATTTACAATTTCTTTTGCCCGGTTCTTTTTGTAAATACCATTTTCGCCTAAATCCTCGTCAGTTAATTCACGAACAAGTGAAAGGTATGTTTCAAAACAACTGCGGGAGCGGTTAAAATTCCGCTGTTTCAAATAAAAAAAACCTGCGTTAAAAAAAGCATCAGGCAGTGGATCTTCTGCATTCAGTGCCTGATGGTAATACCGATGGGCTTGTTCATCACAGGCATCTGCCTCTTCCTGAAGATTTACTTTGCGGTATGCGTCTGCTCTCTGATCAAAAAAAAGTGCTGTGTTGAGGATGGTTACTGCATCATCTGGATCTAATCCCCGCAGGGCGGAGAATATTTCTTCTGCAATATCGTAGTCTTCATTCCGTGCTTTTAGAATTGCCGCTTCGGTAAGTTCCTGCTTTATATTCGGGCGGGCTTCCTGCAACAGTTGCCGGTAATAGACCGTATGTTCATTCTGTGTATCATATGCTAACACGGTTAGTATACCGGCAAAAATCATTTCCGGTATTAACTCTTTCGGATTGAAAGCCTCGTTCGATGGATTTCTTCTTTGAACAGGAAGGGGAATGTCTTTGTCAACGGTTATTTTATGTGATGACAGCATTACGTTTTCTGGTATTTTGATAAACACTACAGAGTCTAAAGGGTTTGTTATGTTCATAGCATTTCCTGCAAATAAATAATTATTGTTCTGCCGATTGTCGGGGAGAACTGCCGGTAACTCCATTTGCGGGAATAGTTGCCCGGGGCGTCTGTACGGAATATCCTGTGTCAGGGATTCCTCCTGAAGCAGATACCGGTTCTGAATGATATATTGACAGCTGCTTTTTCCGGATACTGGTTAAATATCCGTTGATGTGGAGTTTATATGACAAAGGAATTTTTGTATTGTCAAATTGAATACAAACGACAACTATATCTTTGCGTTCTTTCACTGTTTCTGTTTTAACAATGCATCCCGGAAGCCCCAATATCTCATGGGGATCGTCAAATTCCATCCTGAGGATAATTCTTTTATTAGTCAGAAAATGGGCAACACCCTGCAGGATTATTTTTGCTCCTGAAAAGGATATGTCCTTAATAATACAGTGGCGGGGGACACTGTCTATGAAAACGATGGTTTCTGAATGCATTAAATTGAGCTTCCGCTTTGAATCTTCCGTAATCAGAATCCGTTCATCCTTCCGTTTGAGGGAATTCATGTTCGCTTCCAGCAGCCGCCCCAGTAGTTCTATCAAATCATCCGGTGGACGCTGTACATACACTAAAGTAACTACAGCTAGTTCCGGAGAATTCATATATGGTTCTATTTTTTGTACTTTTGCATTAACAAAAAAACTAATCGGCTGTTTGTCTTCCTGCAAAAAACAAAAACGCAGGTTCACTGTACCTTTTTCTTTTGATAACCGGGTGTATGCACCGCCTTTAGACCCAATGATAATTTTTGCACCCATGAACGATGTTGAATTGATAATACACGGCCATTGTGAATCAGTACATTTAATATAAATCTGCCGGGGATCTAAATTTAAGGTTTTGATAACCTCTTTGTAAAAAATTACTTCTGTATCCCGGTAAAGTTCATAATATTTTGTAAGCTGCTGTGCTGTTACAATACCCATACTTTTTATGATAATTTATTATAGGTAATTGGTCAATCTGAATTTTGATGATTTATCTGTTTGAATCCTAAAATCGTTGCTACTTTACGCAACGGGTATGGTATCGTTTTTTTTCCGGTGATAGAAAGCGATGATGATCCGCCACCGTCTAGTTGGATTGCCTGAACAGCCCCCGCAGCTTGCAGAATTAATGCGGTTTCTTCAAAAGTTACACCGGTACTTATATGTTTTTGCTCCCCTTCTATACAGAGCAAATATAAAATACTTCCGTCTGCCGCAATTCCCGCTGCTGTCCGGGAATTGAGCGAGGCAGCACTGAATGGAATGATTTCATTATTATCCAGGATGTAGAAAAATCCGCCGAGTGCTGTTTCTGCCGTTTCCGGAACATCGGACTGGGTTCTGCTCAGGGCAGCCCGCACGTCACCGTTTGTTTGTGTATAAAAAAACACCGCACTGTACCGGTCTATTGGAGGGCTTAAGGGTTCCCCAGCTGCAATATAAATACCGGTATTTTCCCTACTGGAGCTGAGAAAACCGCGGGGGTATTTAAAAGGGCTTCCATTAACAGCTACCTGGACATTCGTTTGTTTTAGAAATTGCTGTGTTGTAATACCGGTAAATATTCCGGTGTCCGGTTGCATCTGTTCCGGTTCTGGGTATGTAATCAGTTCTAATCCCGGCGTATTTAATGTAATTTTTACCATATGCCACCGGAGAGGTACTGTGTTGTCAGAATAAAAACAGTAATCAATTCCCGGAACAATGGTTTCCCATGTCCATTGCTCCGGATACAACACCTCTGTTGTACGCATATGATTATCTGGTATTATTAAATTATCGGTAGTGCGGCATGACCAGAGACAGAGTATTATACCGGCAAGGCTGTATAAAAAAAGCTTCGGATGCCAGACCGAAGCTTTTTTCTGATTTATACAATCAATATGCATTTTTGCTGCCTGATGACGTTTTACGGTTTTTTTTCATCAGTTTCCGCTGAAGTGTCTTATTTTTGCGGTTTTTGATGGTGGAAGGTTTTTCATAATACTCCCGTTTTTTATATTCACGGATGATACCTTCTTTTTCAACCATGCGCTTGAAACGTTTGATTGCTTTTTCCAGGTTTTCAGAATCATCAACTGTAATATGAGCCATTATAATCACCTCCCTTCGGATTCTAACCGTTAGAATATCAGTTACTATGACATATTATTTTGAACATGTCAAGATTTTATGCACATGTCAAGATTTTATGCATCTGCCGGAAATTCCCCGGATACGTACTTTTCGGGCACCGGCCGTTTATGCAGTTTTTTTGGAAAGATGTTCCTGTTATTGTGATGCTTTGTTTTCAGAAAGGAAACAGAAAATCTGGTTATCTTTACAAAGCTTTTTTATGATGATATAATTCCACCCGTTTAATACTGCTGGTTTTTAAGGAAATATTATGTCTCAGCTTGCTATCCCCCGGAATTATACGCCGCTCCTTTCTAATAAAGAAACGGAACATGCAATCGTCATGATAAAAGATTTTTTTCAACTGGCTTTATCCACGGAATTGAATTTAACCCGGGTGACCGCACCCCTGTTTGTTCCCCAGGGAATTGGTTTGAATGATGATTTGAACGGGACTGAAAGAGCGGTGGCATTTCCGGTGAAGGATTTGAATGAGTCCCGCATGGAAATTGTTCATTCTTTGGCGAAGTGGAAGCGGGTAAAAGTATCGGATTTAAAACTGCCGCCGGGTTTCGGTATTTATACTGATATGAACGCAATCCGTGCCGATGAGGAATTGGACAATATCCATTCTCTGTATGTTGACCAGTGGGATTGGGAAATGGTTGTTTCCGAGCAGGACAGGACAATTTATTTTTTACGGGATATTGTAAAAAAAATCTTCCGTTGCCTGAAGCGTACTGAATTTTATGTTTATGACCGGTATGCGAGTATTCCGCCGATTTTGCCGGAGGAAATTACATTTATTTTTTCCGAAGATCTCCAGCAGGCATATCCCGGACTGTCGCCAAAAGAACGGGAAAATCTGGTTGCGGAAAAATATGGAGCCGTGTTTATTATTGGTATCGGCGGTAATCTTGCAGACGGAATTCCCCATGACGGTCGGGCTCCTGACTATGATGACTGGATTACAGAAACCGGTGACGGTCACCGGGGTTTGAATGGTGATTTAATTGTATGGAATCCGGTACTGCGGTGTGCTTTTGAGTTGTCTTCTATGGGAATCCGTGTTTCCCCCGATTCACTGAAAACCCAGCTCCAAATCCGTAATTGCACAGACCGGGAATCCTTGTATTTTCATTCCCGTCTGTTGAACGGAAATTTGGCCCAGACTATGGGTGGTGGTATCGGTCAGTCCCGGCTTTGTATGTATTTCCTGCGGAAAGCCCATATCGGTGAAACCCAGGTCAGTGTCTGGCCGAAAGAAATGATGGAACAGTGTGCCGCTGCAGGAATCATGTTGCTGTAGGTTTGATGTGGATACAGATAAAGAGTACCATTTTTCTGCGTCCCGCCTTGAGTCCGAGCTGTCCGGATTGCCGGCACGGGGAATTACCCGGCTTATTATCAATGATCCGGAGATAACCGGTCAAAAAAAATCCTTTTTAAAATTTATCAATATGGCGCGGCAGGCTGCGCCTGATATTTTTTATACTTTTTACATACAGCCGGATATTATTGATACAAATGTTTGCAGGGAATTGGAAGGGCTGTATTTTGCTTTGCAAATCCATCTGCCGGCAACAGTTGATAAAAAACATTTTGCAGGAAAAATTGCAATTCTAAACCGGGTAAGTTTCGTTTTTGGTTTCGATTTGGATATTGTTGCCGGTGCAGAGGATACCATACGGTGTTTCAGGGATCGGTTTGATTTTGCAGTATCATTGTATCCGAATCATATTGATTTCCCTTTGCTGGATGAACAGCGCCGGTTGCACGGAACAAAATTTTATTCAGCCCAGGATATTAAAATAGCAGCCGCCTGTGCTTTTGCTTGTACTGTTTTTTATTCAGCGGGAAGGGCTGTACCGTGGTTCATGAGCGTAACCAGACCGTTGCGGATAACACCTGCCCGGTTTTTCGCGGATTTTTCTGAATGGCTGCGGTGTAATAATTATACCGGTAACACCGGTTTTGATCCTGATGCCTGTAGTCACCAGGAAATTGAAAAAATGCAGCTGTTGTTTTTACAATTTAAATATGAAGAAAAACATATATTCCATCTGTATCCCCTTGTCCGGGATATTGTGCGGTTGACCGGTGCTTTTTCCCGGCTTGCCGGAGAAAACGAGGAGTCGGAGCTGGAGCTCCTGTTTAATCCTGAAGACCTGTGTTCTCCTGGTGCAGCTGATATAGTTCGGTTTGCAGAAACAGTATGCATGGAACGGTGCCGGGTAAAAATTTTTAGCGCAACTGCTCCTGATGGAAGTGCATATCCTGATTTTAAAATTATTTGAAAAAAGTTGACGTTTTTATTCTGTTATAATTATCTTAAATATAGCATAGATTACAAACAACAGGATGGATTTTCAAAGAAATGAGCGGTTCGGAAAAAGAAAAGCGAAAAAAAGACAAACCGGAACAGAACGGTCAGGAAACGCAGAAAACAGAAACCGGTATTTCTGGTGATACTCCGGCAGACATACCTCCGGCGGAGCAGGAGCCTGTATCCGAATCAGAGACACAGTCTCCGGAAGTTGTTATCGCAGCACTGGAAAAAGAAAATGCTGAGTTAAAAGATCAGTATCTTCGGAAAGTTGCGGATTTTGACAATTACCGTAAGAGAATGATTCGGGAAAAACAGGACGCCTTTGATTATGCCAATGCGAATTTGTTGACAGATTTATTGGAAAGTCTGGATAATTTTGACCGGGCTTTGGAAGCCGCCCAAACGGCAACAGAGGTGAATACTGTCGTGGACGGTATCAGAATGACAAAGGATAAATTAGTTTCCATGTTGGAAACAAAATATAATTTGTCCGGCTATGGAGTAAAAGGCGACTTGTTTGATCCGAATATGCATGAAGCGATAGCAAGCGCACCGGCTCCGGTTGCCGATCCGGTGTGTTCGGAAGTATATTTGAAAGGGTACAAGCTTAAAGACCGGGTTATCCGGCATGCAAAAGTAATGGTTCAGATGCCGGATGGTTCGGTTTCCCCTGCAGAAGGGGCAGAAACTTCTGATTCGGAAGAAGAAAAAATACAGAATCCGTAATACTGTGTAACAGTATACGGAGCAGAGGAGACATAAATTATGGGAAAAATTATTGGTATTGATCTTGGAACAACAAACTCATGTGTTGCTGTAATGGAAGGTGGAGAGCCGGTCGTTATACAGAATTCTGAAGGCGGACGGACGACTCCCTCAATCGTTGGTTTTACCTCAAAAGGGGAACGTATCGTCGGGCAGACTGCAAAAAACCAGATGGTGACAAATCCTGAAAATACCGTATATTCTATTAAACGGTTTATCGGACACCGGTACAGTGAATTGTCCGGTGAAGCAAAAATGGTTCCCTACAAAGTCGTTGATCACGGAGAGGATGTCCGCATAGATATCGACGGGAAACAGTATTCTCCCCAGGAAATCAGCGCATTTATTCTTCAGAAAATGAAGAAAACCGCTGAGGATTATCTGGGTGAAACAGTAACAGAGGCTGTTATTACGGTTCCTGCATATTTTAATGATGCCCAACGTCAGGCCACTAAAGATGCCGGTAAAATTGCGGGACTTGATGTAAAACGGATTATCAATGAACCTACTGCAGCATCGTTGGCCTATGGTTTTAATAAAGATCAAAAGTCTGAAAAAACAATTGCCGTGTACGATCTTGGTGGTGGTACTTTTGATATTTCCATTCTTGAACTGGGTGATGGTGTGTTTGAAGTTAAGTCTACAAATGGTGATACCCATCTTGGTGGAGATGACTTTGACCGCCGCATAATTAACTGGCTTATTGAAGAGTTTAAAAACGATACCGGCATTGATTTGTCCCAGGATCGGATGGCATTGCAGCGTTTGAGAGAAGCAGCGGAAAAAGCAAAGATTGAGCTTTCCAACATGGCTGGTACAGAAATCAACCTGCCGTTTATTACGGCAGATGCAAATGGTCCGAAACATCTGCAGAAAAATCTGTCCCGGGCAAAATTTGAGCAGATGACAGAAGATTTGCTTGAGCGTACAAAAGAACCCTGTCGCAAAGCGTTGAACGATGCCGGTATAACTGCAGATAAAATTGATGAAGTTCTGCTGGTAGGTGGTTCAACCCGTATGCCAAAAGTACAGCAGGTTGTAAAAGAATTGTTCGGTAAAGAAGGTTCAAAAGGTGTCAATCCGGATGAAGCTGTTGCTGTAGGAGCTGCTATCCAGGGCGGCATTCTGGGCGGTGATGTAAAAGATGTTTTGCTTTTGGATGTTACTCCGCTTTCTTTGGGTATCGAAACGATGGGCGGCGTCTTTACTAAACTGATTCCCCGTAATACAACAATTCCGACCCGCAAGAGTCAGATCTTCTCTACAGCTGCGGATGGTCAGACTGCGGTAACTATTCATGTGCTGCAGGGTGAACGGGAAATGGCAGGACAGAACCGAACGTTGGGCAATTTCAATTTGGAAGGTATTCCGCCTGCACCCCGGGGGGTTCCACAGATTGAAGTAAC
>CALXOI010000053.1 GCA_944389965.1 uncultured Treponema sp. | reverse complement strand
CAGATTATTATTTTTACATAACCAATAAAAACTCAAAAATACTTGATTATAACATTGCGGAAGCAGATACAGGGGAATCGGAGAGAAAAACAAAATGTAACATTTATTTAAAAACAAACCGATGGACAAAACAGTGTTAACAGTCAATCATATCATACATCAGCTGTTTTGTCCTACATTAACAGGAACTGCTGTTCTGTTAATACCGGGAATCCCGCAGCCCGGCATCAGAATATGCAGGACTGAAAGCCGTTGAATATCGTTCGTATTCAACGGCTTTTTTATAATATTTCTGTAAACCAAGGGATATATGTAACACACATCAATATAAAAAACTGAACCACTAAGAACGGGAAAATTCCCTTTACAATTTTTATAACAGGTCGTTCAAAAGTATATGATGCGATGAATAAATCCATTCCCACCGGCGGGGTTAAAAAGCCAAGTTGCATATTCATCAAAAAAATGACGCCTATATGGACAGCTGAAAGTCCAAACGATTCAGCAATCGGTATAATCAACGGAGATACAATAAGAATAGCTGAATAAATATCCATCAGACAACCAACAACCAATAATGCGATATTCAACAACAGTAAAAATACATACTTTGAAGTTACAACTGTTGAAACATATTCTGCCAACAACTGAGGAATATATGCGTCCACTAAAAATGCCGACAACCCTTTTGCAGCCCCCATAATAAATAAAACACCGCCAGAAACAGGAATGCTCTCTACGATGACAGACAGTACCCGCCGCAAAGAAAAGTCTTTTCTGATAAATGTTTCCAACACAAACGCATATAATACTGCAAATGAAGCACATTCCAGCAAAGAAAAAATACCGGTAAAATATGTGATACAAATCAGTACCGGCATTAAAATTTCCAACCAGCCGGCAGCAAACGAACTCCTAATATCTTTAAAAGAAAACGGCGGCCGAGTACTGTTTTTATCCATAATGATACCCAGTACAATCATCGACAATGCAAGTATAGCACCTGGAATTACCGCCGCCCGGAACAAATCAAATACATCTACAGAAAAATAATTTGTTGTTCCATACATAATAATCGCAACACTGGGGGGAAACAGCAATCCCAGTGCGCCGGAAGCAGTGATCAGCGATTCCGCATTTTCCTTACCGTAACCAGATCCCGTCAACACTATAGTCAACAAAGACCCTAAAGCAAGGATTGTGACGCCGGACACTCCGGTAAATGTCGTGAAAAATGTCGTAACAACAACTGCTGCTACAACCGTTCCGCCCCGGAACCATCCGAACAGGGATCTGAATATACCGACCAGCCGTTGTCCGGCAGTACCTTGGGATAGCAAATATCCGGCAGTGGTGAATAGCGGTATTGCTGCAATACTTTTATCCGTCCAGATACCGTATGATTCTATAGCCACAACTTCTACATATCCGCCACCTTGGGAAAAAGCAATGTATGCAATTCCGGCAATAGCGATAAATAAAGGAACCCCCAAAAAGGCAAGAACCAGCATCAAAATCACAAGCGGTATGACCGCAACAGAAGAAAAAGAAAGCCACCAATCATTTATCGCATACAACAAACCTAAATGTTCTGTATGAAATGTATAATATAAAACACCAGATAACGGACCTGCAGCAATCACCAACCCTACAATCAACCCAAAAATCGCTGAAATACGGTTCTTTTTCTGCAAGCAGACCATGATGAGCATAATCAGATATGCTGCCGGTAAAAAGGCATAAATCAATGTTTTTGAAATTCCCCAGACCCGGTCTCCCGGCATAAACATAGTAAAAGCCTGGCTGTATGCAGAAAAGAATAATGCTGTCAACACCGCAGAAACCGTTCCAGTACGGATAACAGTCAGTACTTTTTTTACTACATCCGGAGCATTATCAGACAAGGATGCCAAGCCAAGATGTTTATCTGCCCGCCAGGTAATTACGCCGGCAACACAAGTAAACAGAAAAACAAGATTTACCAAGGCAATATCCGAATCAACAACAGGTATGGATATGTACTCTTGAACAATCTTCAGCAACAGCGGTAATACAGTGAGTAACGTCATGAGTACTACCGCAAAAATATTCTCGATTGTATGAACAACCGGTACCGCTTTCCGCAACATCAATTATTTCCTGCCCGATACTCTGCCAGGAAAGTGGTAATACGGTTATAAAAATCAATATCAATAATCGAATTTTTTATGGTTGCCATTTTAGCCGCATCTGCCCGTAATGTATCCTGCCATAGTTTAACTTCTTCCGGTGTCAATTTTACCCGAACCGCTCCGGCTTTTTCCATTAACGCCAAATTTTCCTCATCAGCTTCTTTCTGCACAGAAATAAATTTTGATTCAGATTCTTTAACCGCAGCCATCAAATCGGCTTTGTATTCATCAGGTATTTGATTCCAGGCAGACTGGGAAACAACAAAAGCTGTCATAACCGGACAAATCGGTAAATCAAGAACATACGGCAACCCTTCATAATACCGGGCGGCATATGCATACATAGGAATTGTATATAAACCTTCTACACCGCTGGGGCTACGGATACTCTGTAAGATTTTATCAGATGATACATCTTCAGTAGTAAAACCTGATGCAGCAAAAGCAGCTCCCAATTCGGGACTGTCAAAACCACCGACAGTCAACTTCAGGGATTTAAGCTCTTCTGGTGTCCGCGCTTCTTCCCGGGTTAAAAAATACGCCCAACCGACATTAAACCAGCCTAACAACACATACCCTTGATCAGTAATACTTTTTTTCATTTCATCCGAAAATTCATCAAGTACCGCATCCAATTCATCCTGATTCTGGAACAGAAACGGTACACAAAGGGTCATAACTTTTGACTGGGGCGACAACTCATATATACCAATTGAAGTAAATACGGCACCATCAATAGGACTCTTCTGTCCAGGCCGTACAGACCGCATTTTGCGGATAACACCGGTTTCCCCGCCTTGGGCTGCCGCATCATAAAAATTGATGGACACTTTGCCATCTGTTATTCTGGCCCATTCCTGCGCAAGCCGTTTCTGCTCTGTATCCCATGGTGACCGGGCAGGAGCAACTGATGCAATTTTCAGCGTAATCCGCTGGGCATTTACTGTAGTAACAGAAAGAATACAGATACAAAATATTGTAATGATTTTTTTCATAATACTCCTCCTAAACTGCTTATAACAAACGTATAATATAAAACACACAAACCGTATCAAAAGATACGGCTATAACAGAAAATCAGCTTTACCAGATAATAATATAATCTTCCATACTATCTAAAAGCCGCTGCGCTTTTTGTTGCGTAATGATAGTTGCCAGCCTGGTTCCGGGATTATCATCGGGATTTATCGCAAGTGCCTGTTCCAAAGCAGCAATATATCCGTCTGCATCCTGCCGGGGTATACAAAAGGACTGGGCATACGTCACATATGGTCCCGGTGTTTTACCGCCGGAAACCCGCAGGGCTTCTTTATGACATAATTCCGCACGATCAGGATTTCCTCCAAAATCAGCCGGCGCCGCAATATAAAAAGCACTCAGCACATCCCAAATTGCACCATCATTATAATCGGAATTCAGTTCAGCAGCCCGCTCTAACATGGCGACAGCACCGCCGATATACGGAATAATATTCATATCCAGAGGATCAAGGGAAAATGCCCCCAGCCACCCGGCACCCGCCCAGTAAGCAGCATTCACATCCTGCTCTGTCAGACAAGAAACAGCATACTGATACCGCTCTTCATTACCACTCATTACTGCATCCGTAAAACCGGGGTATTTTCGATCAAACATCTGAAAAATATAATCCCTTCCCCGCAAGTAAAATAGTTTTGCCCGGGCAAACTCTTCCAGCTGCCGGTCAAATTCTTCCGGAGGCAGACACTCCGCTTGTTCCTGCACGAACACATTTGCATACATCACATAAAGGGAACCGCTCATGACTGCCAATCCGGCATGATCCGGATTTTGAAGATACATAATTTCATACAATTTTAATGCGGTAGGAAAAAAATCAGCAACCAGCTGCACATCTGATTCTCCGGTAAGTGCCAGCATGGCATTTGCATCTCCATCAACTTCAATAGAATTACCATCCTTATCAGCTCCTGCCAACATATCAGAAACAGAATTCATGGCAATATTCTTTGTCATAGAACATGATGCCGACAAAAAAATCAATCCGGTGATAAAAATCGTATTTATAGAAGCAATTTTCATACAGATATATTATATAACGGTAACAGAAATATCAAGTCAAAGATAAGACAGAACATACATCCTGTGTAAAAATTACAGAATACCATCCGTACCCGGATTATAACTGACACACAAACCAACCCCGCTGCCTTTCCTACATTTCAGTTGACCGGTAAATTTATTCAAGTTATAATACTTTCAGTACGTCTAAAAATGAGGAGGATTGGCAGTGGGCAAAACGGTACATGATATCATGGAATTAATAAAAGCGCAGGAAATTAAAATGATTGACTTTAAAATGATTGATATAAACGGGCAGTTCCGCCATGTTACTATTCCTGCCGGAAATTTTTCTGAAGAAACTATGAAACACGGTATCGGATTTGATGCCTCCAATTATGGATATGCTGTTGTTGAAAAAAGTGATATGGTTTTTATACCTGATCCCGATACAGCCTGCATTGACCCTTTTTGTGACATACCGACATTATCTATGACAGGAAATGCCATGATTATCGATGCTGACGAAAACCGTCCATTGACCCAGTATCCCCGGAACATAGTCCGAGCGGCTGAACAATATATGAAAAACAGCGGTATTGCCGATACAATGCTGGTACTCCCGGAATTTGAATTTTACCTGTTTGACCAAGCGGAATGGAGTCTGTCACCCCAGTCAATAGGAATGCACATAGATGCGGGGCAAGCCCATTGGAATGCAGAATTTGAAGGCAGCGGTTGTGTTGTCCCGTTTCAGAAAGCATATCATGTGGCAAAACCCTTGGATGCCACATACGAATGCCGCAGCGAAATGTGCCTGTATATGGAACAGCTGGGTATACCGGTAAAATACCATCACCCGGAAGTTGGTTCAGCCGGGCAGTTTGAAATAGAACCGCAACTGGGGCAAATGTCAAAAATGGCAGATGCATCCATGATGATAAAATACATTATCCGTAATACAGCCCGTAAATACGGCAAAACCGCGACTTTTATGCCAAAGCCAGTATACGGGGAAGCCGGCAGCGGTATGCATATACATATGCTGCTGCTTAAAAACGGAGAACCGGTTTTTTCTGATGATAACGGATATGCCCGGCTGAGTAAAACCGCCCATTATTTTATGGGAGGACTACTGAAGCATATTGCTTCCCTGTGTGCAATCACCAATCCCAGTACGAATTCGTTCAAACGGTTGGTACCAGGATTTGAAGCTCCGGTTACCGTTGGGTATGCCACATCAAACCGTAGTGCTGTTATCAGAATACCTGCATATGCAAAGTCACCGGGTATGCGCCGGTTTGAACTGCGAAATCCAGATGCCACTTGTAATCCGTATTTCTGTTTTGCTGCGGTACTTATGGCTGGCTTAGACGGAGTCCTTAACCACATCGATCCCCATGAAAACGGATGGGGGCCATACGATATTAACTTATACAATCTACCGGAAGCAGACAAAGCCAAACTCCAAAGTCTGCCTGTCTCTTTGGAAGCAGCATTGGATGCTTTAGAACAGGACAACGACTACTTAACTGCAGGCGGTGTGTTCCCTCAGGATTTACTCAACAAATTCGTAACAGTAAAACGGACCGAATGCCGTAAGATGGCAGAAATTCCCCATCCCGCGGAATTTGACCGGTACTTTAATGTATAACTATGACAGCCGATACTACGTTGTATTGGTTATCACAGTTACAAAACAAAAATTCTCAAATCTACCATAAAGCTACAGAATACCTATCTTTTCACGCCATTTTAATTATATTATACTCAGTATATGAAACTATTTTCTACTATAGCGGGCGCTGTTGCTGCGCTCATTGTATTAAATTCCTGCATATCATTTGAACCAGATAAACTGACCATCAGCATTGCAGGCAATTCCGTGGAAGCTGACGGCAATTACACCGTTCATATAGAATATCCTGTATTTCATGGGTATCCTGAATTATCAGATGCCATAGCAGAAACCGTATCCCGCTGGGAACAGCAGTTTCTGGAATCATTTCAGGCACTACGGGATGCAGGTTCCGATGCACCGGCAACCTTGACCATAACATGGTCGCCGGCACAGATGAATCTCTCGTACATCAGCTTGATTCTAGAATGTTACAGCTACACCGGCGGCGCCAACGGACTGCAATTCATGGAAACATTTACCTGGGATGCAAAAAATAACCAGCAACTGACACTAGAATCCGTACTGCAAATGAATGCTGCTGATTTGTTCCCATATTTGGCAGATATGTCAAGAGAACAATTGAAACAGCTTCTGATTCACTCGGCTTCAGACAAATCCATGGAAAGCATGATTCATGAAGGAACAGAGCCTGTACCTGAAAATTTCCAATTATTTACTGTGTCGCCCCGGTATATAACACTGTATTTTAATAAATATCAGGTTGCGGCAGGATATTATGGCATGCAAACCGTACAGATACCGCTGCCGGAGCCAAGCAGGATACAATAAATGGCAGGTACCAGAGCAGATTTTCTACCGGCAGATTTTGAAACATTCCTTCCACCGGACTGTGACCGCTGCCATTTTATTATTGACCGTTTGGCAGACCGGGGGATTGATTGTTCAATCATCGAAATTGAAACATCCCGTCATATTTTTGTCCGCTTTTCCCCGGATGCATACACACCGCAATTCCGGATGAAAACTGTCCTGGTTCATTATGACCGGGTTGAAAACAGTCCCGGGGCAAACGATAACAGCGCTGCTGTTTTTCAGGTTATGGACTGGGCAGAGCGGCTGGCAGCGAAAAAAGGCCCGCATAATGTGCGGATATTTTTTTCTGACGGCGAAGAAATGGGCGGCAGCAGCGGCGTTTCAAGTCAGGGTGCTTTCGGCATTGCAGCTAAATTCCGCAGTCTGGGAATCATGAATGATGACGTCTACGTATTCGATTGCTGTGGAAGGGGATCTGTGGCTGTGTTATCCCAGGCAGGAACAGGTGCAGGAAGCGGACTATTCCGGCAACGATTCAATGATTTAATCCGCCGTACAGAAAACCTGTTGCGGGAAGTGTCTCCCGGTAAATGGATGACACTACCGGTTCCATACAGCGATAATGCAGGATTCCTTGCCTGCGGTATTCCTGCGGTTGCAATTACACTGCTTCCTGCAGAAGAAGCGACACTGTATCTAAGGAATTTATACCAGACCCGGGGATTGGAACAGGCAATTATGAAGAATTCAGAAGCGGCAGCCCAAAAAGCCGGACTGGAGCTGTATCAGGTAAAAGAAAAACAACCTGTAACATGGCGGCTTCTCCACACCGAATATGACAACATACTCAGTTTAACTCCGGAATCATTTCCGCTGATGGCCCGGCTATTGGATACATTGGCGGCATTAAAAACTCCGGTGTAAATATTCCAATAGAAATATCCGCATACGGTACATATTCTGATATACAGCTTGTTTATCCAAAAGTCATCAGAATAAAAATCTACAGCATTATTATGTGCTGCAATCCGGAACCTTTTAACCGACTCCTGTTACCGGAGGCATGTTATCTCTATATATATCTGTTATAACTCCGCTCATGACAGGGAAACAGCTAACATTTGGAAGCAAAAAATGACAGCGCAAACCCTGCTGCCGCACATATAAGGGAAACCAGCATACCCCACACAGTACCAAAACCGGGAAAAATTACCAGAACTGACCCAAGCACAAGCCCCAGAATGGCACCATATGTTTGGGACGGAACCCGCGACATCAAGAACCGCACAATACCGGCGCCGCCCAACAACCCGGTAACAGCACCTAATCCCGCCGGAATCAGCAACGGAATATTAAAACTGGATACAGCGGCAATTATCGTACTGTAAATTCCCAGAACCAGCATAAGAAATGAGCCGGAAATCCCGGGAATGATCATTGCGATAGCAGCAAGAGCCAATCCCAAAAACAACCTGACCGCAAGCTGGAATGAAAACACGGTCTGGATAGCAGTCCCCGTTTCTGAAACATCCGTATATGTCATTACCACCATCAATATAAATGCCGCAAACGCACAAATATATGCGGAAACCGGTGTACGGGGTTGCTTTTCATTGTTTTCGGCGCCCTGCCGGGATACGGGCTCTTTACTTTCCGGTTTGGACGGCACCGCTCCGGCTCCCGTAAACCGCTTGTAAATCATAGGAATACTTCCCAAAATAATACCTATAAAAAACCAATTTGTCTGCACCGGAAAATGCTCAAACAGATATGTAATTACTGTGCTAAACAATAAAATACCCGCTACCATGCCGGCGGCTAACGGCAGAATGAATTTCCATTCTTTCAGGATTTTTTTTACATTCAGTGTAATCACTTGGATCAACCGGTCATATATATTAAATACAACCGCCAGTGTTCCCCCTGAAACACCGGGAATAACATTTCCAATGCCAAGTATCATTCCGATACCAATTAATTTTAGAGTTTCCTTCATTGTGGTACTATAGCAGGAATCTTATGGCTGTGACAATCCCGGCGCTTTTACCGCTAAATGCGGGGAACCGGATACGGATATTGATATGGCCGTGTAAACGGCAGGAATTCCTGTACCGCCACGGAAACATAGTAAAAAACACAAATTATCCGCAGCCACCAGCGCATACCCTTTTAGCAGGAACACGGCAGCCGTAAAATTCATGCTTCCGGAAAATCAGGTGCAGAGGCCGGATTCACCGTCCGGTTCCCTGTTTTCTTTCTCCCGGAACCAGCCATGCGGTTATAAGGGCGGTCTGGCCTGCTTTTTTCTTCTGCATAATTGACGCGGATTTTGCGGCCGTCAAACTCTGTGTTGTTCAATGCAGCAACCGCAGCTGCCGCAGCATCTTCCGTTTCCAGTTCTACAAACCCGAATCCTTTTGACTGTCCTGAAATTTTATCCGTAATTACTACTGCAGATACAACATTCCCGTATGGAGAAAATACATTTTTCAATCTTTCTTCTGTCGTCCGGTAGTTTAAATTACCAACATAAAGTTTTTTTGCCATAATTAATCCTTCTGCCGCTCTGTCATCCGGCATTATAAAATATATTTTACATAAATTTGAAATGCAAAGCCGTTTTCTTTCATGCCGAACTGAACAGAAAACACAAACCGGCAACATCTTTACCATAACCACCGGACAGATGGTTCATTCAATAGTCATAAAAAGATAACGTGTTTTCTAAAATACTCTGCAACAGGATTGATGTCAATATAAAAAAACTGTATAGTTACGGCTATGATACTGGTTCCAATTTCAGACACAGAACTTACCGCCCGGTTTAACCGCATCGAAAAAGATGGTATGTCTGTTTTTATTATGGCAGAAGGGAAATACCGGGGAGCATTTTTTCACGGTACCCGTTTTATCAACCAGATGAAAGCAAACCATCAGTTGGGAATACTGGAAACAATGATTCTGGGACAAGCATGCCTGTGCACAGCACTGATGATCCCCACAATGAAAGACTTTGGCAGATTATCCCTACGCTATGACACGAACGGTCCGGCAGCCGGTTTTGTAACAGAAGCAGATTCCACCGGAAATGTCCGGGGTTATCTGCTGCAGGATCCGGTGCCGGTGACGAAGCCACTGGAAAGCTGGGATCTTGCACCGTTCTTTGGTCCGGGCACATTAACCGTCAGCAGAATACACCGGGGTGATAAAATGCCCCACACAGGCAGCGTTGAAATAAAGTATCAAAATATTGCACAGGATTTAACATGGTATTTCGCCCAGTCGGAACAAATACATACAGCCTTCAATACCAGTATTCAACTGGACAAACAAGGACGGGTCATTGGTGCCGGCGGAATGTTTTTACAAAGAATGCCGGATGCCGGAGGGACTACCCAAAATACATCAAAATATACAGATGATGATTATCTTACTGCAGCGGTAGAACACGCCTTTTCTGCAGCCCCATCATACGGACAGTGGTTTGCAGAAAACGGTTCCCGGGAAGATATTATATTCGGACTGTTCCGGGAATTTGAACCATCCGTTATTCTGGAACGGGAAATTCGATTTAACTGCCCGTGTTCTGAGGAGCATTTCCGCAAAGCAGTCAAATCACTTAGCAAGACGGAATTCGATGACATCATCAAACATGATCCGGATCCACTGGAACTGGTATGCCACTATTGTGGAAGCATATATCATATCTCTAAAGAGAACCTGTTGAAACCGTAACCGTATTACCAGCATCTAAATACAAATAACCGAGCACTTCTACCTGGCTGTATACCGGTGTCATATCCGGCGACTGTCCCACAGATACCGCATAGGCAGCCAGCCACCAGCCGCCAGCATCCGTATTAGAGAACTGGGTATCGATATCCGTCTCCACGGGTTCCGGATACGCCTCGTTCTCCGGAAAAAACGTAAATCCTCTTCTCAACGGAGTTCGCATCGGTTCCCCCCGAGGAGTCCCATTTACACTCACTGCTGCCTGATATCCTCCTTCAGAAAAAGGCCTGACAGAAACTGTCACTGTTCCTTCCGAAACTGGAATCATAATAGGATTGCCATTACCTGCCACCATCGGTTGATATCCATACGAAAGCAGCCGTGTCATTCCCTTATCTGAATATAATTCTGTATTTACAGAAGAAATTGACGACATATCACTGTTCATGCGGGAAAAATCATTGTACAAGCGGTAATATACCGCAGTACCCTGGAAAATGTCCTGCTGGGAACTATTTGGTGCTGTAATAAAAGAAAATACACGGCTTTCCGGAGTCTCAGGATTTTCAATAACACCACCACCCGTTACAGACGGCCGGTCAAGATAGTAAAAAACATCAAGCCCACAGGAAAAAAAACACGGAATAATACCACACAGACATCCGCCAATAATAAAATAAATTGATTTCCATATGTAAAAACTGCCTGTGACTATCTTTTTAAGCATTACGCTACAATTCAGTTATTGAATAACTCCGTCACCCCGGAGCGCAATGAGCCGGGATTCTGCCAGTGTTGTCCAAAAATCAGATGGATAGCTATCACGAAGTTTCGTATAATAAGTTTGTGCTTCACTATAATTCCCGGAAGACTCATTCAATCGGCCTAAACTGAACAATGCATGGGGCAAAAAGAGACATTCTTCATCAGCAACCGTCATTTCATAATATGAAACAGCTGTTACAGTATCCCCCAGATTTTCAGCACAAACAGCTGCATTGTAATAACAAACAGCAGCTGTATATGCCCCGGTTCCTGCCCCGGCGGCTGCGACCCATGCATCCCGGGCAGAAGCCCAGTCTTCCATATCAAAATACAATTCTGCAGCTGCCATATAAGCCCGTACACCTACAACATTATTCGCATTTTTTTCCGCAAGAGCAAGAATTTCCGGTAACGCAGCATCCCGGGCAGCAGGGTATTCTTCCTGAACAGCCTGTGTCAGCGGATACATCAGTGAATCAAGTGTTTCCAGTCCCTTTTTGCGGGAAGATTCTGACACGGTAATAGCGATCCCGGCTGCAATGGCTGCTACAATTAAAATACCGATAACACTAAGAAATAAAAAGCGGAATTTCATAATTACCGCACCGATTTTTTCAGATACAGATTTCTCTTCTTTTTTATCATTGATTGAAACCATCAATAACTCCTCATTGGATTGCTTTATCCGCCGGTTAATTTACTACCGCAACAGAATTCCAGCATACTTTGTAATAATAATATACCGACAGCGGGATTGTTTGTAAACACCCCTCCTTACCGGATGTGCAACTCATTCAATAAACGGGAAACATACGTCCGCTGGATTCCCAAGATTTTACCAGCTTCTGTTTGATTCCAAGACGTTTCATCAAGAATCCGGGTGATATATGCCTTTTTAAATTGATTAACCGCAGTTTTCAATGTTCTGTCCCCGGCCGGTAATTCTATATCTGCATATGCGAAATCCACTGTTTTTGAATTTTCCCCTGAACAGACAGACGGTTGCAGCCGGAAATCTTCAGCACGAATAACAGGAGGATGTCCCAACACACATGCACGCTCAATTGTATTTTCCAATTCCCGGACATTTCCCGGCCAGTAGTAAGAATCCAGCAATTGTATTGCATCATTGGAAAAGCCGCTGAAATTCTTTTTTGTTTCCCCGCTGAATTTATGCAGAAAAAAACGGGCAAGCGGTTCTATGTCTTCCTTCCGGTTCCGCAATGGCGGAATGTGCAACGGCAAAACATTTAACCGGTAATATAAATCCTGGCGAAACAAACCTTCCTGAGTCATTTTTTCCAAATCGCGGTTTGTTGCCGCAACGATGCGGACATTTACAAATTGTGTTTTGTTTGAGCCGACCTTTTCAAAGGTTTTTGATTGAATTATCCTGAGTAATTTTACCTGTAAATCCAGCGGAAGTTCTCCGATTTCATCTAAAAAAATGGTTCCCCCATCTGCCGTTTCAAAACGCCCGGTTCTGTCTTTTATAGCATCTGTAAAAGCACCTTTAACATGACCGAATAATTCACTTTCCAGCAACTGAGGAGACAAGGCAGCACAATTTACTCTTACAAAAGGTTTATCCGACCGGGAACTCTTCAGATGAATCTGTTCTGCAAATAATTCTTTACCGACACCACTTTCTCCTAAAATCAGTACAGAAGAATTTGTCCTTGCAACTTCATCAATAACTTTTACCAAATCCTTCATAACCGGGCTATGAACAATAAATGTGTGATAATCATAACCTGATGCAATTGTCTGCTGCAATACAGATATTTCATCTTGTGATGACCGGTACTGATCTGCATTTTGATACGCAATCCCTGCCTGGATACACAGTAATTCAAGAATTTCCAAATCTGATTTTGAAAATTTTTGCTCTTCATTTTTATTTAAAAGCTCGACAACACCAATGCAGGTATTACGGGAACGCAAGGGAATTGCTATCATATTCCGGCTTTTATAGCCGGTTTTATCCTGAACAACAGGAGAAAACCGGGATTCATTTTGAACATCATTGATTACTAAACTTTTATTGTTGCGGAAAACCCAGCCAGCGATACTCGTTTTGATATCAACAGGAATATTCATAGCTTTCGGTCCAGCTGGACCCAGCGCAACTTTAAAACAAAGTGTTGAACCTGTTTTATCCGCTAATAACAGAGAAGAAGACTCACATTCAACAAGACGCATTGCTGATTCAAGAATATATGTCAGCAATGCGTCTATATCGGAATAGTTGGAATTAATTAATGCATTGATTTTGATGAGCGTCTTTAATCTATCTATCTCAATGGTACTAGATGCCATGGCTGCCCACCAAAACCAATAAATTTAATTACTCTTATTTTTTAACAAATCACCCAAAGTAAATGCACCATCATCATCATTATTTGATGATGACATATATTGTGAAATCTCATCTCGCTGCTGCTTTCTCTTGAATTCTTTTACAGAGAAAGACACCTTCTGTTTTTCAGGTGTGACATCCACTACGTAGACGTTAATCTTATCGCCTACATTGTATTTCTTGACCGCTTCCTCAAACGGTTCATCACGGTTTTCACTTAGGTTCGATTTATTGACGAGTCCTTCAATTCCTCCCGGAGCACGAACAAAAACTCCGAAATCAGTAATTGAAACAACCTCACCTTCAAGAGTTGAACCGGGCTTATATGTTTCAGCAAACTGCTTCCATGGATCTTCTGAAAGCTGTTTAACACCCAGTCTGATGCGATGGGTTTCAGGTTCGTTTTCAATCACAACAACTTCAATTTCCTGTCCAACAGACAACTCACCCTCAGGATGCTTGACTTTTTTTGTCCAAGATAAATCGTCAACATGCAGGAAACCGTCGATACCGTCTTCCAGTTCAATAAATGCACCGGCATTTGTCAATTTTACAACTTTCCGGGTTAACCGTTTTCCAACCGGATATTTTTCAGCCACAGAATCCCATGGATTATCTGTTACCTGCTTTAATCCCAATGAAACCCGACCAGCCTGAATGTCATATCCCAATACCATACATTCAACTTCATCACCGATTTTAACCATATCGGATGCTTTATTGATTTTCTTCACCCATGAAAATTCACTGATATGGGCAAGACCTTCAATTCCTTCTTCCAGCTCAATGAATGCACCAAAATCAGTCAGTTTTGTAACTTTACCTTTTACAATATCGTTAACATGATATTTATCTTCAAAATGCAACCATGGATCTTCAGAAAAATGTTTTAATGACAGATTGATTCTCTTTTCTGCCGGATCCAGCCGGATGACTTTCAGCTCGATTTCCTGTCCTTTTTTAACAAAATCTTTCGGACGGGTTACATGTCCCCAACTCATATCGTTGATATGCAGCAAACCATCAAAACCGCCCAAATCAATGAAAGCACCAAAACTGGTAAAACTCTTTACAACACCCTTGACTGTATCCCCGATTGATACAGTTTCAAAGAATTTTTCCCGGTTAGCTTCCATCGATTCTTCAAGATATTTCCGGCGATTGACAACAACATTTGCCTTATTATCTGAATACAATCTTTCAATATAAAATTTATCTTTCAATCCCAGCAACTTTTCGGCTTTATCAACTTTCTGTCCGTCTGACTGACTAATTGGAAGAAATGCATGGATACCACTACC
>CALXOI010000052.1 GCA_944389965.1 uncultured Treponema sp. | reverse complement strand
ATGCTGTACCGGGGTGAATGCCGTTCCGGTACGGAAAACTGAAACCCTACCGGTGTATCCGGCGGTAAATCCAGATTCAAATCAAATGTTGCCGGAACCCCGTCTGCTGCGGGAGACCGTTCTACGGTAACGGCAACAGATGATTTTCCGGTCAAAAGCTTTTGTATGTCAGCAGTGTTCTGAACAGAATATCCGTCAATGGCAGTAATGCGGTCTTCCGGTTCAAATCCGGCACTGGCTGCGGGACTACCGGGTTCAACAACCGTAACAACCGGTTCAATCCAGTTCATTACACCGATTTTTCCAATTCCGGTTGCTGTATCCATAGCCACGGGAACGGAAAATTCCATCTGCCGGTTGTCCCGTTGTACCGTTACTGAAAGGGTTTCACCCGGGCTTGTTCCCGCCGCTTCGGATATATCCGCAAAGGTTGTAACCGGTTTACCGTTGATGCTGGTAATGTAATCCCCGGTTTCTAATCCTGCGGCATGGGCAGAAGATGCTGTATCCGCATAGATTTCATCTGCCATGATAACCCTATTGTCTGCAGAATAATATGTGTATCCGATCCCTGCTATAATTGAAAATGCAAAAATGGTAAATAACAGATTCATTGCCGGTCCCGCAAACGCAATACATACCCGTTTCAGTGGATGTACTCCGTAAAATGAATCCTGCTCTTTGGGGATTGCCGGCAAATTCTGTTCTAACGCCTGCCGGAATGCTTGTTCTCCTTTCATTCCACAGTAACCGCCGAAAGGCAGCAATGAAAGGCGGTAATCGGTTCCGCGGATTGTTTTATGGAGAAGAACCGGGCCCATTCCAAGGGAAAATGATTCTACTGCAACACCGCATAGCCGGGCTACGATAAAATGCCCCAATTCATGAATAAAAATAATGAAACCGAGACAAAGAATACCCCATACTATTGTCAATGGAAAACCTCCAGACCGGTATTACACAATTGTTGTGCTGTGTGCCGTGCCTGTGTATCTAACAAAAAAATGTCATCCAACGTAACAGGTTCTTTTTTTGGGGCTGTCTTTAAAACTGCCCCAGTAATGCGGGGAATATCTGTAAAGGGTAATTTCCCTGCCAAAAAAGCTGCTGCGGCAATTTCATTGGCGGCATTATATGCGATTGTTCCTGCGCTGCCGGATTGAACTGCTTCATACGCTAAAGGCAGCATCGGAAAAACATCTGTCCGCGGAGGAAAAAAAGATAGCTCTGCTCCGGCTGCCAAATCCAATTGTTCCAGACTGTTCGGAACGAATTCCGGCCACGTTAACGCGGTTAATATCGGATGGCGCATATCCGGCGGGGATATTTGTCCGTATAACACGCCGTCTTTTGTTCTTATCAGGGAATGAACTAAACTCTGCGGGTGAATGGTGACTTTTACTTGTTCCGGCGGTATGTTGAATAACCGGCATGCTTCGATAACTTCTAATCCTTTGTTTGCCAGGGATGCCGAATCAACGGTGATTTTTTGTCCCATATTCCATGTAGGATGCCGGAGAGCATCTGCCGGGGTTACTGAACGTAATTGCTCCCGGGTAAAATTACGGAACGGACCACCGGAAGCGGTGAGTACAATTTCCTGAACGGATCCGGTTCCGTACCGTTGGATCAGGCTGAATACGGCAGAATGCTCCGAATCTACCGGTAAGATTTTGCTGCCGGTTTTTTCCGCCAGTTTTTGCACAAAATTTCCTGCCATAACGATTGTTTCTTTGTTTGCCAGGGCTAAGTCCATTCCGGCTTCCAGCACAAAGACGGAAGGCCGCAACCCTGATGATCCGGCAATACCGTTCACCGCAATGTCTGCTCCGCAATGAAAGATAAAGTCTTTCAGCTCTTTTTCATCGGCATTTTCAGTCAACAATGCAGGAACACCGCCAAATTCACGGGAGAGAATATTCAGTTTTTCTGCGGATGAATGGGCGGTAAGTCCCGCAACACGAAAGCGGGTCGGAAATTCTCTGATAATATTCAACGTACTGGTTCCGATAGAGCCGGTGCAACCAAGTACTAGTATTTTTTTTTGTTCCATAGTTATTCAAATCATTCAAAAAATAATATTGTAAAGATGTAAAAAACAGGGGCTGCCATAAGGATTGAATCTATGGAATCCAATATTCCGCCCCGTCCCGGAATAACCCGTCCGGAATCTTTCCAGCCGGCAGAACGTTTGAATACTGATTCTGCTAAATCTCCTGCAATTGCCGCGATTGCAACAATAATTCCCAGAATAATAATTTTCAGGATAGAACCGATAAATATTTCCGGCCAGATATATATACCCAGCAAACCAGATAAAATTGAACCGGCTATGCCACCGATAAAACCTGCGATACTTTTATTTGGACTTGCTTTTATGTATCCCCGGTTATTTTTCCCAAACAGCATTCCGCATAGCCATGCTGCTGAATCACAGATAAATACCATCAGTAAAAATACAATTAAGTATTCTGTAGCGTGTTCCAGTATAGTCATCCGTGATATAAATGTCAGAAGAAATCCACCATACAGCAGGACAAGGGTAGATCCTGCTGTTTTCATATTGGATTCTGCAAAAGGCTCATTTGTAGCAGTGCCTTTGATGGAAGGAGACAAAATTTCTGCAACCAGCAGGATAAAAAATGCGGCAATAAAAACATATATTGTCAAACTAAAATCTGTATATGTCAAGGCACAGTATAAGGCCGAAAAGGGGATACATGTGGATAAAGTTACAACCAATAATTTTGGCTGCATCGGTATTTTTGCCCGGAGTAAATTGTATATTTCACAGGATGAGATAATTGAAACAATAATTACGGTAATATTAAGTACAATATGATGGTATGCAGGAACAAATACGATAAACAGAACAAGAGGGATACCAATAAAAAAAGTCAGTAAGCGCTTTATCAATTTACTCATAATTTATCTCCTCGTTTTATTTGACCCCACCAAACCGTCTGTTCCGTGATTGGTATTCTGCAATGTCTGCATAAAATTCTTCATTTGTATAATCTGGCCATAATGTTTCTGAAAAAATAAGTTCTGCATATGCGGAATGCCATAACAAAAAGTTACTGAGGCGCTTTTCTCCGCCGGTACGAATGATTAAATCCGCATCCGGAAGTTCTGGAATATCAAATGCGGCTGGCACGGAAGTTTCAGTGGCAGCAGTTCCCTGTGCCGCAAGTTTTTGAAATGCCCGTAACATTTCGTCCCTGCCGCCATAGTTGATTGCAAGAACAACAGTCATGCGGGTAAATTCGACAGTGTCTTTTTCAGCAGCAGCCATTTCTCGTTGGACCTCTACCGGCAAGGCTTTTGTGTCACCAATATGTCTGATTCTGATGCCGTTCTTTTTGTAAAAGTCATATTCCGCCCGCAGGTGTTTTGTAATAAGACCCATAAGGAAACCAACTTCTTCTTGTGTTCTTTTCCAGTTTTCTGTGGAAAAGGTATATAGCGTCACATACTTTATACCGGCGTCAGCAGCTGCTGTTATAATTTTTTTTGCCGTTTCAAGCCCTTCTTTATGCCCGGCGGTCCGAGGAAGTTTTTTGTGTTGTGCCCAGCGGCCGTTCCCGTCCATGATTATACCGACATGGACAGGTACAGCCCTCTTTGCTATATCATCAACGGTCATCAGCCTTCCATGATTTCTTTTTCTTTTTCTTCAAGGATTTTGTTGATTTCCTGAATGAATTTATCAGTAGATTTTTGGAGTTCCGCTTCTGCTGATTTTAAGCCGTCTTCTGTAAGAAGACCGTCTTTTTGTTGTTTTTTCAGGTCATCATTTCCATCTCGTCGGATGTTTCTGATGGCAACTCTGCTGTTTTCAGCTGTTGCCTTGGCCTGTTTTACTAATTCTTTACGGCGGTCTGCTGTCAGCGGCGGAATTGAAATTCGGATTACTTTACCGTCATTGGAAGGATTAAGTCCTAATTCTGATTTTTGGATAGCTTTTTCAATTTCATTGATCAATGTTTTGTCAAAAGGTTGTATGATAATGGACCGGGCTTCTGGAACCGATATGGTGGAAACCTGATTCAACGGAGTAGGGGTGCCATAGTAGTCAACACGGATTTTATCAAAAATCGATGCTGAAGCCCGACCGGTACGAAGCGTTTTAAATTCGTCCTTTAATGCAGTAATAGTTTTTTCCATGCGGGAAATACTTGAATCGCTTCCTGCCATATAATGCTCCTTAACATCCGCTGATGCGGTAAAAATATTGAGTATATTGTGATAATAATAACACGGGACATTTGTACTGCCCCGTGTTTATACAGCGTTACATACCGAGTTGGTACAATACGACTTTTACCAGAGACAGTTTTGCATTTGCCTCTTTTCCCACTGCATCCATTTTTTTTGCAACAGAAACTTTGTCGTCTTTTACAAAAGGCTGGTCAAGGAAACAGATTTCAGCCAGGTGTTTGTTGATTTTACCTTGAACAATTCCCTGCTTAACATTGTCCGGTTTATCAAGTGTTTCAACTTGTTTTGCAAAAATTTCTTTTTGCTCTGCAATATATGCAGCGTCCACATCTTCTTTTCTGATATAGGCCGGAGTGAAAGCTGCAATGTGCAGACAGCAGTCGTATGCAAATTCTTTTACAACCGGATTGTCTGTTGCAGACTCAGGTTCCGTAGAAATAACGGTTATAACACCGGTTTTACCGTCGCTGTGCACATAACTTGAAACAACGGCACCTGCAGGTACGTCAACAACTTCCAGCCGGCGCAAATTCATGTTTTCCCGGATTTTTGTTGCCAAATCCAGCAACATATCAGAAAGTTCTTTGTTGACTGTTGTGTATCCCTTAGCCAAGGCTGTTGCAGCAATGTCATTTCCAATCTGAATAAAATCAGTGTTTTTTGCCACAAAATCTGTTTCACAGGTCAATTCACAGATAACAGCTTTGTTACCGTCAATTTTGATAAAAATCCGACCTTCACTTGTTGCCCGGTCTGCCCGTTTTTCTACAGCTGCAAGCCCTTTTTCTTTCAATAATTTTTCCGCTGCCGCTGCATCACCGTTTGTTTCTGCAAGGGCTTTTTTACATTCCATCATACCGGCACCGGTTTTTTCACGCAGTGCTTTTACATCTGATGCTTTTATTTCCATAATTGTATACTCCGGTTATTTGTACAGTTTGTCTTCATCAACCAAGTCATCATCGTCTTCAGTAATTTCTTCATCTTCTTCTTTCGGTTCTGTCGGTGTATAATTACTGTAATCGATGATTTCTTCTTCATCTGATTTTATTGCAGCATCTGTAGCAATATCCTCATCTTCGTCCTGGAGGTTTTCAATGATTTTCAGACCTGTTTCATTATCCGCATCGATAACTGCATTGGCAATAATTTGGGTAAATAATGTGATTGCACGGATTGCATCATCATTACCGGGAATCGGATAATCAATGCCTTCAGGATTGCAATTTGTATCTACCACTGCGACAATCGGGATTCCCATCCGGCGTGCTTCTGCAACAGCAATCTGCTCTTTATGGGTGTCAATGATAAAAATAATGCCGGGCAGCTCTTTCATTTCCTTGATACCGCCCAAGTTTTTTTCAAGCTTTGCCTTTTCTTTTTGAATGGCAGCGATTTCTTTTTTCGTCAGATTTTCAAATGTGCCGTCAATTTCCATCTTTTCAAGTTTTTTAAGACGGAGCAATGATTTTTTTATTGTTGAAAAATTTGTCAGCATACCGCCTAACCAGCGGTTGTTAACATAATACATACCGCAACGTTCTGCTTCTTTTGCAACAGCCTGTTGGGCCTGTTTTTTGGTGCCAACAAATAAAACCGATTTACCGGCAACGGTTACTTTGCGGACAGCTTCGTATGCATCTTTGATCGATACGATTGTTTTCTGCAAATCAATGATATGAATCCCGTTTCTTTCTGCGAAGATGTATTTTTTCATACGGGGATCCCAACGCTTGACTTGGTGACCAAAATGAACACCAGATTCAAGCAGACTCTTCATGGTTACTACTGCCATGAGATACTCCTTCCCGGAAAACTTGATAGTTTTCCTCCGTTCTCTGTTTCTCGAAACTGAATATCAGTCCGGATGATTGATATACCGCAGGATACACAATCCGCTCTTGTATATCAGTAGGGATACTATTGTTCTATTAACTCATACCCCTGCTCTTTTAACATATCATATAATTCGAAGAGTGGCAAGCCTACAACAGTACTGTTGGTTCCTTCTATTCTTTTGATAAAATATGAACCAAAACCTTGTATCCGGTAACCGCCGGCCGCATTGTGCCATTCTCCGGTTGCAATGTACCAATCAATTTCCTGTGAGGACAATTCTGCAAAAGTAACCCTTGTAACTGCTGTCCGGGTGGCGAGATCATGAAGTTTTCCATTGTAGAGTGCAATGGAAGTGTAAACTGTATGGGTTTTACCGGAAAAATCCTGTAGAAAAGATACTGCCTGATTTAAGTCAGATGGCTTACCGTATTTTTTCCCATTTAAAGTTATGAGGGTATCCGCCCCTAAAATCCACGGAACTTCCTGGGCCGGTTGGAGTGATTTTGTAACCCAATTGACTTTTTTTATAGCCAGATACTCGGATACCTGTTCAACCGGAGTATTTCCGACGTCTGATTCATTTATCTCCGGTATGATGACCTGAAATGGTATCCCCATCATTTTTAATATTTCCTGCCGCCTTGGCGAGCCTGATGCTAAAATTATCGGTTCCATAATATCTCTCTACTTGACAATAATGTAAAATAACTTTATGCTATTAAACGCTTGAGAGATTAGCTCATTTGGATAGAGCGTCGCCCTCCGGAGGCGAAGGTGGCAGGTTCGAATCCTGTATCTCTCGCTAGAATGCAGAACACCGCTTTTCAGCGGTGTTCTTTTTTATTTTTCACCCGAACTACTGGAACTTGATGATGTTCCGGTAAGTGTTTTTAACAGTTCGTATGCTTTCGTTCTTACTGGTGTGGCATATGTATAATTTGATGCTATTACGGATATAGATTGGATCATTGCTGCTTTATCGATAACAGTATCTGCAAGTTTTTCATATGCAAACAAAATTTCCAGTGCCAGACTACTGGTAGGGTTGAGGGCTGCGTATTTTTTCTGTGTCCAGATAATTGTTGATATAACTTCATCGTTCTCATTGATACCGATGTCACCCAGCGATCGGATTGCTGCTGTTGCTACCATCGGTTCATTATCTGCCAATGCAACCTTTACCAGTGCAGTTTTTGATTCTTCCGTAGGAATCTGTCCCAACAGTTCGCAGGCTTTTGCCCGTACATCAGGATAATTATTCATCAGTCTGCCGTTTGTGCGGGACTGGGTGGAAATACCTTCCCCCGCCAATGATTCCAGTGCGTAAATCATATCCGGACTGTTTCTGCCTTCCGAAAGAGCATTTTCAATATATTGCAGGGCAACATATTTATTGTCCCGGTCGTCAGCTTGTGCTAATTCACGGATAATAACGTCTTCTACGTTACTTAAATACTCATCTTCAACTGTTGTTTCTGATTTCTGTGTTACGACGGTCTGTTCTTGTGCAGACAGAATTGTGCAAATCAGTCCTGCACACAAAAGAGCAGTAATTTTTATTACCTTCATATTTACATCCTCCTGATAGTCAGATTACATTAATCTACTATAATGCATAGCAGGTAAAAAATCAATGTTTTTATGAAGAATCTGTTTTTATGCTTTCAGGAGCGTTTTTGAGGAATACTCTGTGTGTTTTATTTTCCAGGAACCAGATTCAGCATCCATTTCCCGTTTATTTTTTCAAACGTGTAATACACAATATCTGTATGATCCTGAACCTGAACAGCTTTAACCTGTGTGCTGGAAATATACCGGATTTCATCAACTTGTCTTCCGGCTCTGGCTGGAACAAAAATGTATTTGAAGTAATCCTGCAAATCATTGACTTTTAATCCAGCGACCGGCAGCCGTGATTCGATTTCCTGTAGGTTGCGGGGATTCTGCCAGTAGGTAATGGAAGCTGGGGTCAGATAGCTGCGCCATTTTGTGTAGTTACTGGTTCTCATTGCGGTTTCCAGTAAATCTATCATGTCGAGAATGTCTTTTTTATCTTGAGCGAATGTATCTTTTGAAACAACGTCGGTTGCATCCAAGGCAACCGTTGACCGGAGGTATTCTGCATCCTCTTCTGTTAATGGTTCAGTCGCCTGGTGAATTTCTTCCGTTTTCGAGGGGGCTGTTACCGGAACAGTTACCGCACTGTTGTCTGAAGATGGAGCATATTCCGGTTCCATAGTACTTGTGGTTGTACATGCTGAAAAGAGAAGTAATAGAATTATTGTAGATAATAAAAAAAAATGATTCATCTTCATAAAAAAAAGTGTAGTACTCTTTACCTTTTTTGTCAAATATAATAACGTAAAATTATGATTACAGCTGTGTTTGCCGGGTCATTTGATCCTCCGACATTTGGTCATTTGAATATTATTGAACGTGCACGCACTATTTTTAATGAAATTCATGTGGTTGTTGCGGTTAATAATGAAAAAAAATGTTTGTTTTCTCCGGAGGAGCGGTTGTCTTTTATGAGGGAGTTAACACAGCATTGGCAGAACGTTTCTGTACATAAATGGGAAGCTCTGGTGGTGGATTATGCCCGGAAAGTAGGGGCAGGGGTGTTAATCAGAGGTGTGCGGAATACCGGAGATTTTTCTTATGAATTTGATTTGTCTTTAATGAATAAAGGACTTGCATCTGACATAGAAACAGTATTTCTGCCGACAGAACCTCGTTTTTTTGTGTTGCGTTCCAGTTCCATAAAAGAACTGGCAGCGTTAGGCGGGGATGTGTCTACGATGGTTCCGCCTGTTGTTGTAAAGGCATTAAAAGAACGGTTTGGATATGATTCTTTTTTGACAAAATAGCATAATTTGTTATTTTGTGTTTGACAAAACTGTAAAAAATGTTATAATGCATTGACAGGTGACGGGAAAATGGTGTATTATTAACCTTAGTTATATCTGATAACAAATTATATAGCGAGGTTAATATATGGCAGTACCCAGAGCAAAAACGTCGAAAGCTCGCACACGCAGACGGCAGGGCATCAATATGAAATTAACAGCCCCGCAGCTTGTTGAGTGCAGCAATTGCGGTAACTTGATAATGCAGCACCGCGTATGCCCAAAATGCGGCTTCTATCGTGGAAGACAGGTTATTACACCTGAAAGTAACTAAAACAGGAGAAAACAATGGACGAATTGTTTACTAAAATTCAGAAAATCATCGCTGATAAACTGGAAATCGATGAAGCAAAAGTTACACTTGATTCTTCTTTCCGGCAGGATCTGGGTGCAGACAGTTTGGATACCTATGAACTGGTTTATGCAATTGAAGAAGAAATGAATGTAAAAATTCCTGATGACAAGGCAAATGAATTTGAAACCGTAAGAGATGCTTACGAGTTTATCAAAGCAAATCAGTAATGCTTGTCAATAACAAGGGGCTGTCCTGTTTGTATCTGATTCAAGGGCAGCCCGTTGTTCTTTTAAATCATGTTTAAAAATAGTCTGAAAAGAAATAACGGTTTTTCAGAGCAGTTATCGCCGGAGCGGAAAAAACAGCTGTTATCCTTTTCCCGCGGATTATCTATTTCTTTTAAAAATTTAGAATTATTGGAACAGGCTTTTCATCACAGATCAGTGTCAAATGAAATGCCCGGCTCTGTTTCCCATAAAAATAATGAGCGGTTGGAATTTCTTGGTGATGCAGTGCTGGGAATGGCAGTCGCTACTTATTTATATGAAACAATGGGAGATAAGCAGGAGGGGGATCTCGCCCGGATAAAATCTGTTGTAGTGTCGGAAATGACACTGGCTCCAATCGCCGTGCAGATTGGTGTTGATACCTGTCTGGTGCTGGGAAAAGGGGAAGAACTGTCCGGAGGTAGAAAGAAAAAAGCGATTCTTGCTGATGCAGTTGAAGCTGTCATTGGAGCGTATTATCTTGATTCCGGGTATCCGGCGGCGGAACGGCTTGTGTTGGAACTGATTGTTCCTGAAATTGAAAAAGTTTTGCTCAACAAACATCACCGGGATTTTAAAACCCTGTTACAAGAATATTACCAGAAAACACATAAAAGTTGCCCGGTATATGAGCTGGTAAAGCGGGATGGTCCGGATCATGACCGGACGTTCTGGATAACAGTGCATCTGGGTGATGACACCTATGGGCCTGCTGCCGGAAAAAATAAAAAAGAAGCGGAACAGGCTGCTGCAGAAATTGCCTGGAAAGCTGTTGCACCGCCTTTGTCAACAAAATTGTAATCTGAACCGGAATGCCCGGTATGTGATAGGGGAAAATTTACTGCGGTATGATATGTCTGCGGAATAAACGGTTCTATTCTTTGTTTCTGGATTTGCGGAATATCCAGTCTTGTTCCGGTGAACGTATCAGTTGTGTTTCAAATTTATTTTTGCCTGCGGAGTAAAACGATTTCCGGGCGTTTTTAATTCCTTTGCTGATTTTATATCTTTTTCGGTACTGCTGTTGATTTGAGCCGGATAGCATTGTATGGTGATTCATTAGAGTACCGGAAATGTATTTCTGATCCTTGTAGATCTGTACACTTTTTTACAAGAATCCTACGGGTGTAAAGTTATCCCGTGTATTTAAAATGCCGGCCTTTCCTTTAATAAACATTTTTTCTGTTGCATACGGGTGCAGTATTTGTGTGATTTTATTTTTATTACCGGTCCTGTCCCGCCGAAGTTCCTGCAGGCAGGCAGGAACTTCGGCGGGGGTTGGGAAAGTGTTAAAAGATAAGGGTAGGATTCAGAGGAACTTGAATTCCGGTGTCAGATTGTACGGTACCGGAATCCAGGTGCTGTCCGGCGGAAGTTTCCTGATTGGTTGCCGTTGCCGGGGAACTGTCCGGTACAGTTCCGGTACCGGTGTCTGCCGGCGGCTGATCTGTTGCCGGTGCCTGGCTGTCGTCCTGTCCGGTTTCTGGTACCATGTCTGCCGGTGTGGCAGAGCTGTTCTCTTTTGCATTGCGGGCTGCTTCTTTTGCCGCTCTTTTTGCTTCTTTTTTCTCCTGCTTTGCCTGGTCTTTTGCAGCCAAAGCCGCAAGATCTTCTTCATAAGTCCGCCTAGACGGAATGTATGAATATTGGTTCAATGCCCGCCGGCTGTAACGGACACCTACATCCAGCTGGTACTGCCATACTAAATCGTAGGGCTCCAGATGGCGGTTTGTTCCAAAGTTTCCGTAATCCACGGACATATATCCGTTTATCAGCATTGTCCAGCGCCGGGCTATCGGTAATTCTATACCTGACAGTGCGCCGATTCCAAGATTAATGTAGTTCCACCGGTCACCCATCTGATACAGAAAATGAAGCCCTGCCGTGATGTTAAAACGCAGGTAATTCCACATATCCATCTGAAGGAAAACCGGTGCCGCAAACAGGTCAAAGGCAAAATTCAGCATATTTTTTGGTACCTGGGGATGCCCGTTGAATTTGAAACTGAGAGGATAATACACCGCAAACCGTACCATGCTGTCGACGGGCTGCATATTTTTTGTTTCCAGAGAAAAATACGCCCCCGCCATAAAATCCTTAAATACAAAGTTACTTCTGCCGGTTTGTTTGATAATGCGGGTAATCCAGCTGCCGGTAACCCCTTCATTGAATACGATAAACGGCTTATTCAGGATAACCGGGAATCCGGTGTTCGGGTCAAGGAGAATTTCCTGTTCTGTCCCGGATGCATGAGCACCGGTGTAGACTGCTGTCATAATGTACAGGCTAAGAAAAAGATGCTTGAGATACTTCCTGCGCATGAAACTACTAATTCCTTATTTTATAAAGAGTCAGGCCGATGTTTTCTCCGTTTTCCAGCCAGGTGAGGTATAACATGTTGCCCCGGATGTCCCATTCTGTGACAAGTGTCCTGCCGCTGCTGCTGGTAAGGGACAGTGCGTTCAACAGGACGGAGTATGTTCCGTCAGAGGGAATTGAATTGTGGTACTGGTCAGTGATAGTTGCGGTATAGGTTCCGTCAGACATAAACATTATCTGGTCACCGTTATTATCTGCCCAAGTACCATACAAAGGACTTGGTTCTGCGCAGGAAAAAAGCAGCAGGCTGAATATAACGGTAAAAAATACGGCATATTGTTTCATAATAACTCCTGTCAGTTCAAAATACTGTAACCAATGTCCTGCCGGTTGAATCCATCCGGTTCTACTCCATAAGATCCACCGCCGGCAGAACCACCTTTGATTTCAATTTTCTCATAGTAGATTTTACCCGGATACATTCCGGTACACGTCATAGTACCTTTCATGTATCCGTTCTGGGATGCTACATTGGTAATTTCTGTATCTGAGTTTCCGTTGAGGATAAAATAATAATCCCCGTATTCATTGGTAAAATCACAGTAATTGGTATATTTCATCGTAACCGATGCTCCGCTCAGTCCGCCTGATGCACTGTAAGCTACACTTCCCGTTTGACTGTTAACTTGGATATCCGCATATTTTGTTTCACTACCGACAGCATCCAGTCCACCTTTGTGCATCAGGGTGAGTTTTTTCTGGGAACTTAATATGGTCTTATTATATTCCAAAATGTACTGTTCATGGGTAAGAGCTCCGTATCCATATTCTGTCGTGGAATAGTTTTTACCCTGATCCAGCTCGTTTACTGCCAGTATCCGGTAATAGTAATACTTGCCGGCTTTTGCGGTCTCGTTTATATCCACATAAGCACATTCGGTCAGCGGTGTTTCCGTAATTTTTCTGAATCCTGAATCTGGAGTAGTGGAGCGGTACACATGATAGCCGGCGGCTTCTCCTTGGGCGGGTGGTTTCCAGGTTATTTTTACCGGATACACGCCGGAGGAATTTGCCGGATAAAGGACTGCATCACCGAGATTCAAAGCCCGGGATGCACTGACATTTTCCGCAGCAAAGGGAGCCGGGGCAACCGTTCCGCTTTCTGTGCTTGAAAGGGATGCATATTGGGTTTTTACACGGTAAAATTTATATGTAGTACCGGTGACGGTATATTCCGTTCCTCCTGTACCGGTGGTACCTATCTGAACAAATCCGCTGTCCTTGGTGTTTGAACCGAGTATTCCATACGCATATTGAGCCTGTTCTGTTTCATGACCAATTGCGGCTGTCCAGGATACAGTATGACCGGAATCAGATGCATCCACGGAAATGCCGGTGGGCGGGCTTAAAATAAAGCCTTCAGAGGAAGAGGCATTGCTACCGGTGAAAGCCTGTACCGGTGAGAGCGGGCTTTTCAGTTTTTGTCCGGTTACATCGGTTGTCCATGCCTGCACCTGGTAATAATAGTATATGCCGGTTTTTACATTATTTTTATCCGTCCATGATGTCTCTGATGTTTCTCCTGTCAGCTGGGTGAGGGCTGCGTCTTCGGAACTGTACCGGAACAGGGCGTATTTAACTTCACCTTCAGCAGAGGAGACAGCATTCCAGCTGAGGGATATGCCGTCCACCGCCGTGCCACGGGTTTTTACCTGTACAGCTCCCGGAGCCGGAGGTGCTCCTTCAACTGCAGAATAGCCTAAAGCGATATTGGAGGAAGCACTCGTTTGTCCCGATTTGCTGTTAACCGCTTGTACAATATAGTAAAAATCATTGCCCTGCTCGGAAGTGAGGATTCCGTTGTCATACCAATTCTGGTTTCCGGTAACCCGGGCAATTTCCTGTGCACCGGCACCGTTTTCGTTGGTGGACCGGTATACGATGTAACTGGAGGCGTTGGCGGAATATTCCCACTTTACGGTTATTTTTTCAGAACTTGTCCCTTTGTCTGCAATAACGTTTTGGGGCGGGGCAAACAAGGTTCCCGGGGTTACCGTTGTTGCCGGATCGCTGGGATCGTATTTTTCCCGGTTGTTTTCTGCATATACCCGGTACCAGTATTTATACCGGTATTCCGTATTGTTTGTACCGGGATTTTCCAGAATCGTGTCGATGTAAGTAGTACCGTATACGGATGCATTGATAATGTCAAAGGTATCAGGCGGCGTGTTGGTGCTGTATCCCGGGTCATCCGGGGTCTGCACCGCCCGTTCCAGGCTGTAGGATACCGCATTGTCAACCGGCTGCCAGGTAATCTGTATTCTGTCGCTGTACATTCCCTGGGATACAAAAATCTGGGCGGGGGATTCAAGCTTGGTGATTTCTTCTTTTTCTGACAGAAGTCCCGACAGGCTGCCGTTTGCAATATTGCTCATGGCAACCTTGGGCTAGAAAAGGGCAGCACAAGAAGTAAGGAGGAAGAGGATTGGGAGTAAGAAAAGTAAAGATTTACGCATTTTCATTTTTTACCCTGTTAATTATATATGAAATAACCTGATACATCACTACGGAAATCTGCTGTTTGGTTATTATAATTGATTATGTAAGTACCAGAATTCCTATCCATCGTATCAATAGTGACTGTTCCAGAATAATCCATCAGAATATCTGAATACCTGAACTTCAATGTTAAAGTACATGGTTTTGATTGTGGATCACTGAATTTTCCGTTAGGTTTTAATGCTCCATAGTAGAAAGGATATTGAGAAACAAGATTTGCACAAGCATACAATTCTCCTTCAATATCATAAATATAAGGTCCAGGAGTTTTAAATCTAAACAACTTGTCATTACTCCATGTTCCATAGTCATCTTTTTGGGAATATGTATCATTATATAATGATGTACCAATACTCATTCCAGAAATAACAGCAAACTCTTTTGCCGTTATCTGTCTTGCACCCCAGATACTGTCGTCGTCTCCCAGCACGGCGGTTATTTCGGTTTCAACCCCGTCACTGTC
>CALXOI010000051.1 GCA_944389965.1 uncultured Treponema sp. | reverse complement strand
GTATCATTGGTACTGGTATCACCGTCTATAGAAACACAATTGTAGGTTCCTTCCGCACTTTCAACCAGTGCCGCCTGCAGCATTTCAGCAGATATGGCGCAGTCTGTCGTAATAAATCCCAGCATAGTGCCCATGTTGATATGTATCATGCCGGATCCCTTTGCCATACTGCCGATTCTGACAGTTTTACCACCAATAACTGTTTCTACGGCACATTCCTTATACCGGGTGTCTGTGGTCATAATCGCTTCCCGGGCGGGAACATGACCGTCTTTTGACAAACCGGAAACGAGTTCCGGCATAATTTTTTCAATACGTTCCACAGGGAGCTGTTGTCCGATAACTCCGGTAGAACAAACGAGCACCTGTTCCGGTGCCAGATTAAGGGCAGCACCCGCCGACCGGGCCATCCGCAAAGCAGCCTGCGCCCCCTGCGTTCCGGTACAAGCATTTGCATTACCGGAGTTGGCAATAACAGCCTGCGCGGAACCATCAGATACATGCCTACGGGTCAGTTTGACACATTCTGCCTGAACCCGGTTCCGGGTAAACACACCGGCTGCAGTACACGGCTTTTCTGAATAAATCAATGCCGTATCGTTTTTAGTAAGACCCGGCTTAATACCCGCCCGGACACCGTTTGCAGTAAAACCTTGGGGGGCGGAAACACCGCCGTCAATAAACGTCATTTTGAAATCACTCCTGACTGTACTCTTTCCCGTCAATGTGAAAGCAATTCATTCATAAAATCAACCGGTTTAATTTCCCGGTTCAAAATCCGGTATAACCCGTCACAAATGGGAAGTTTCAGATTGTGTTTTGCCGCAATTTCATGCACATATTTACAGGCAACAGCACCTTCCGGTAAATATCCGATTTCACTGATACGGGCAATCAAATCATCCAGGTTCTCAAACCTGGACAATATGTCGGTTTTAATTATATCGTGCCCGAACCGGCGGTTCCTGCCGTATTTACTGCGGCAGGTCACATCCAAGTCTCCGACTCCAGCGATAGACGTAAAAGTTTCCGCATGGGTTGCCCCCATGGCAAAACCAAGTGCCTGTATTTCATTCAAGCCCGCTGCCAAAAGCAGGGACTCCGTGTTGTCACCAAAAGATTCGGATGTCTCCGCAATGGCATCAAGACTTCCGTATACAACAGCCACTACATTTTTTGCGGCGGCGCAAATCTGTACGCCGATAACGTCAAAACTCGAATATACCATCAGGCCTTTTACCCGCAGCAAATCCCGGAACCGGATTGTATTTTTGGGACATTCACTGGCTGCAATCAGCCCGGTCAGCTTGCCCATGGCAACTTCTTCAGCATGACTGGGACCTGCGATATACACCAGATTTCTCCGGTAAGCATCCGGTAATACTGATTCCAATGTTTCCAGAATCAGCTTTGGTCCGTCCGGTGACGGAACAAAGCCCTTGGTTAATACACCGATACAAGTAGAACCGTCAGCAATCGATGGAATATCCACCAACCGGGAAACTGTTGATGCCAGGTACAGAGACGGACTGGCTATAATAAGGAATTCTTTACCAGTGGCAACAGCTTTGATGTCTGTTGATGCACTTAAATTATCTGATAACAGGAATCCGGGCAGAAAGCGTTTATTTTCATGCTCATTGTTTACAGAATCAACAACATCCTGTTCCCGCGCCCACAAAACAACTTTATTTCCACCTCTGGCCAAGGCTTGGGCAAGTCCTGTTCCCCATGCACCGGCACCGATAACGCCGATTGTTGCAGTACTCATCGTATGATTCTCCTCCCGAATGGAATATTCCTCTCCACACATCCCGTATGTGTTTTATCCATTATACGGCACTTTCACCTTCTACGCAAATTTAAAACCACCGGGCAGACTCATCAACCCAAGGAATCAATTCATCAGGAGAAAAGTACAACGCAAGTTCCCGTTCTCCATTTTCAGGAGAATCAGAAGCATGGATGATATTATGAGACGTATGTGCACAGAAATCACCCCGTATAGTACCGGGCTGGGCATCCGTAACCATAGTGCAGCCTGCCAGCTTACGGATTAAAGCCACACAGTCATCACCCTGCCATGCCATAGCAATAACAGGACCTGATGTAATGTAGTCAACCAGCGTCTGATAAAAAGGTTTTCCTTCGTGTTCACAATAATGTTTGGCAGCAACTTCCGGAGTTACTGTCAGCATTTTCAACCCGATAAGCTGTAAACCTTTCCGCTCTATCCGGGAAATTACTTCACCAACCAACCGCCGGTTCAATACGCCCGGCTTTAACATCGTAAAACATCGTTCCATAAAAAATCATTATCCTGAACCGCAACAGATAACCGGTATCCAGTACCGGCAAAACAGCAACAAGTTTCTGTTTGTCCGTCCAGTATACCGGAAACAGCTCCACAGTGCAAGATAAGTCAAAAACCGACAATCTATAACATACTATTTACACCAGATAAACAATAAATTATAATTATTTATATTTTATTTTTACAGAAAAACAGAGGAACTGGCTATGAAAACAGTTGCAATAACCGAAATGGGCATAAGTGTACCGGCAGTAATTGCCGGATGCATGAGAATCGCCGGATTATCCGGAACAGAAGCCGCAGATTTTATCAGCACCGCCGTCGGTTCCGGTATTACGTTTTTTGACCATGCCGATATTTACGGATCAGGACAAAGCGAGACGGTATTCGGTTCCGCATTAAAGCAACACAGTCTGATAAAACGACAGGATATTATTATCCAGTCAAAATGCGGTATCAGAAAAGGATGCTATGATTTATCAAAAGAATATATTCTTTCTTCTATAAACGGGATTCTTTCCCGGCTCCAGACTGATTACCTTGATATATTACTGCTGCACCGACCGGACGCTTTAGTGGAACCGGAAGAGACAGCGGCTGCTTTTGAAAAGCTCCATGAAACCGGAAAAGTACGGTTTTTCGGTGTATCAAACCACAATTCCCTGCAGATACAATTACTGCAGAAATATACGTCTCTACCGCTTATATTCAATCAGCTTCAGTTCAGTCTGCCGGTATCCAATATGGTTGCCGCAGGAATGGAAGTAAACATGGAAACGGCAGGTTCCGTCAACCGGGACGGCAGCATTCTTGACTACTGCCGGCTTAACGGCATCACAATACAGGCCTGGTCACCATTCCAGATGCCTGCATGGAAAGGCTGCTTTATCGGCAGCCCGGAATATCCGGAACTTAACCGGGTATTGCAGGAGCTGGGGGCAGTATATCATGCAACCCCGACACAGATTGCAGCAGCCTGGATTTTGAGGCATCCGGCACAAATGCAACTGGTAACCGGAACCACCAAACCGCAACGGCTGGAGGAAATCGCCGCAGCAACCGATATTCGGTTGAGCCGGGAAGACTGGTACCGTCTCTATCTGGCAGCAGGGCATATTCTGCCGTAACAGCTATGAAGCACAGCAATACCGGTACCAGCAGAAATTCTGACAGTATCCCCTCCTCTCACGAAAAGAAAATATCCCTGCGGACCGGTATCCAAGAAACTTTTTTAACCTGTACCTTTTTCATGCAAAACGATCTTATTACCTATGCTTCCGCCTGTGCATTCAATTTTTTATTTTCCCTGCTTCCCGTCATCATCATGACAGCCACAGTGCTGATACGGATTCTTCACGCATCGCCGGATATTTTACAGAATATTTTTAACTACGAAATATCCCTGTCCGCCGCAATAGATTTGCCCGGCGTCATTTATTCTTTTCTGGAAACAAAAGGCAGTCTTTTTTTCAATATTATTATCGGTGTTTCCCTGTTCTGGATGGCACGGCGGCTGTTTAATTCTGTAATGCTGGGTATACGGTGTATTTTTCATACGGAGGTAAAAAGCCGCCCGCTGATTACTCAGCTGATTGTGCTTGCCGGGGAAGTTCTGCTGGTTGTTATACTGGCACTATTGATTTTCCTGTTCGCAACAGCGAAATCGGTTTTGTCATCATCGGTGCTGGTACAGGTCATTCCGCAGCTGCTCCAAACCATCAGTGCCCGGTTGCTGCAGTTTGTACCGGCAGGGCTCATGTTTTCATTTGTGACAATCATATACCGGGCTGCATCAGGAACAAAACCGTCGGGAATCACCTGTATTCTTGCATCGGCAGCATGTACGTCGGTATTTTTTGCATTCAAAGCAGTATTTTCTTTGTTTGTCGACATGGCAAAATACAATCTGATTTATGGAGTACTGAGCAACGGAATTGTTCTTCTGCTGGAAGTTCTGACATTTTTTATTCTGGTTATGTTTTTTGCACAGTTTGTCTTTGTCCACCAGTTTTTTGACCAATTATTGCTGGCGGAACTCTATCTTCTACCGGAAAAAAATGACTGTTCCCCGGTTTCTGTAATACGCAGGATTATGTTTATCAAACCTGATTATTTTATCCGCAGGACACCGGCACTGATAGTGCTGCAGCCGGGCAGTATTATTTACCGGGAAGGAGATGACAGTACCGATGTATATTACATTTCAGAAGGTTCTGTACAGCTGAGCAGTCAAAGTAGAAATAACATTACCCATTACGGAAGAGGTGCTTTCTTTGGGGAACGGGCGTGTATTATGTCCCAACCGAGGGATGCTACAGCTACAGCGGAAACCATACTGAAAATTATTAAAGTAAGCGGTGAAACCTTTACTGCAATGCTGAATAAAAATCCGGCCGCAGGAAAAAAAGCTCTGTCCAGGATTTCCGCTTATTTTGCCCGGTCAAAGCAATTTTAGCTGTCAGCAAATCGGCTTGCGGCGGTATCTGCAATCTGGTATACTTACTACTATCCTTATATGGAGCTTTTATGGCAAAATATATTTTTATCACCGGTGACGTTGTTTCGTCCCTAGGGAAAGGAATCGCAGCGGCATCCCTCGGTCTGATTTTAAAAAGCCGCGGATTCAAAGTCATCAACCAAAAATTCGATCCATATTTGAACATAGATCCCGGAACCATGAACTCATACCAGCACGGAGAAATCTTTGTAACAGATAACGGGTCAGAAACAGACCGTGATTTAGAACACTATAAACGGGTTGCTGATGAAAATCTGCCACAAAGCAGCAATACAACTGCCGGCAGGACGCATTTGTCCGCACTGAATAACGAACGGGAAGGCGGCTTCCATGGAGGAACCGTACCGGTTATCCGTTATAGTACGGATGAAATATGCCACAGGATATTGCTTTCAACAGAAGAAACCGGAACAGATATTATTATCACGGAAACCAGCAGGACAACCGGCTATATTGAATCGCTGCCATTTATAGAAGCAATCCGCCATATAAAATACGATGCCGGCGCAGAAACCCGAGTATATATACATCTCACTTTATTGCCATACATAAAAAAAAGCGGAAAACTGAAATCAAAGCAAACCCAGCACAACATCAAAGAATTGCAGTGGCTTGGTATCCAACCGGACATTATCGCGCTTCGCAACAAAATTCCTGTTAATGCAGCTGTCCGGGAAAAAACAGCATTATCCTGCAACGTTTCTGCAAACACAATCATTCAGAATTTTAACACAAATTCAATTGGTGAATTTCCGCTGATGATAGAGCAGGGAGGATTAGGAACTGCTGTCTGCCAGGTTTTGTCCATACCGGATATTCCGTCCCGGCTCAGCAAACAGGCGGCGATGGTTAACAGAATGTATCATCCCGCGGGATCAGTGCAGATTGCACTCGTCGGAAAATATACTGTACTTAAAAACGTATATCTGTCCGTTGCGAAAATCCTGCTCCATGACGGTATTCATAGCAATATTGCAGTACCTATTGACCAGATAAATGCAAAGCTGATTAACAGTCCTGAAGTAACAGGAACACATCTGAAAAACGCAAACAGGATAATCATTCCCGGAGGATTCGGAGACCGGGGCATAAAAGACATGATTGTTGCGGTCCGGTATACCCGGAAACACATCGTCCCGCATTTCAGTATTTGTCCGGAAATGCAGATACTTATCATTGAATACGTCCGGAATGTACTGGGGCTTACCAGAGCTCATTCAAAAAAAATGAATAAAGCAACACCTGTTCCGTTTATTGATTTAATGCCTGACAAAGACGGGAAAATTCCAGGCGGAACCCGCCACTTAGGAAAATACCAGTACACGTTAAAACAGGGAAGTACAGCTGTCCGGCGTGCATACAGAGCAGATAAAGTTTGGAAAAGTCGCGTCTACCGGTATGAATTTAACAACAAATACCGGAATTCTTTTGAAAAAGCAGGTTTGATTATTACCGGCACAAACCCGAAACGAAACTTGGCAGAAATTTGCAGAATACCGGGACATTCTTGGATGACAGGTGCCCAGTTTCATCCTAAATTTAAAAGCCGCCCGAACCGGGCACATCCGTTGTTCAGGAAATTTATTGCAGCGGCTGCAGAATAATATAAAAGAGGTAACACATGAGTCGGGAAAAAATTGTAGTACTTGATTTTGGAAGCCAGTATGCCCATTTGATCGCAAAACGGTTCCGGATGCTGGGCTTCTATTCGGAAATCGCCCTTCCGTCAGCCCCCCTCAGCGATTTTGAAAATGTACGGGGTATTGTATTTTCCGGCGGCCCCAGTTCTGTTTATGATGAAAAAATACCTGAATTCAACCAAGATATCCTGTCCCTGAACATTCCTATCTTAGGATTATGTTACGGACATTATATCGTAAATTTGGGCTATAACGGAAAAGTGGAAAAGGCACCGGTAGGGGAATTCGGATTTGCGGAACTGAAACTGAATCCACAGGTAACCTGTCCGCTTTTCGCCGGAATCAGTCCTGTCCAGCAGGTATGGATGAGCCACCAGGATGCGGTAACAGTGCCCGGCGACGGGTTTGAAACCGTCGGCAGCACGGCGGACTGTCCTTATGCAGCCCTGCAAAATCTGGACAAAAAACGTTTTTCCCTCCAGTTTCACTGTGAAGTAAAAGACACTCCATGCGGTAACACGATATTCAGAAACTTCGCCGAATACTGCGGAATGAAGCAAAACTGGGATCAGAATACCGTGTTGCAACTCATTCTGGAGTCAATCAAAAAAGATGCAGCAGATAAAAATGTCCTGCTGTTTCTTAGCGGTGGTGTAGACAGTACTGTTGCATTTGCACTTCTGAACCAAGCTTTAGGACAGGATCGGGTTCTGGGACTGCACATCGACAACGGTTTTATGCGCAAAAACGAAAGTTCCACTATTGTGACCCGGTACCGGGAATTCGGTTTTCATAATTTCATCGTAGAAGATGCTTCAAACAGTTTTTTAAAAGCCGTATATCATGAAACAGATCCCCAGAAAAAACGGAAAGCTGTCGGTGAAAATTTCATCGCTGTCCGTAACGCTGTTGTATCCCGCATGAATCTGGATGAGAATGCATGGCTGCTTGCACAAGGAACGCTGTATCCTGACATCATCGAATCCGGCGGAAGTAAAAACGCGCATACCATTAAAACACACCACAACCGGGTCGAAGGCATCCAGACATTGATTGAACGGGGACTGATTATAGAACCCCTTAAAGACTTGTACAAAGACGAAGTCCGCCTTATCGGAAAAAAACTGGGGCTCAGTGACGACCTGATTATGCGCCACCCCTTCCCCGGGCCGGGACTTTCCATAAATGTTTTATGCAGCACCGGAAAAACGACACCCGCAGATGAGCAGGAAATGAAAGCTGCGGAGACCGCCGTTACCACACTGGTTCAGCAGGATGACACATTCCGGTCACTGATATCTGCCGGAGGAACCGCACTCCCGGAACCGGGGATTCTACCGGTTAAATCTGTCGGTGTTCAGGGAGATTTCCGTACATACCGGTATCCGGCAGTTCTCACCTTTCCCGGTTCTTTAAACGATCTACCCGGCTGGGATACGCTGGAAAAATGTTCCTCCTACATTACCAATACAATCAAAGATGTAAACAGAACCGTTATCTGTCTGTTCCGGAAACCTGATACCAAATTAACCTTGCAAGAAGGATATTGCGACCGGTCCCGGCTGGATCAAACCCGCGAGGCGGATGCCGTTGTACTGGCAGAACTGAAACGGAATGACTGGTACCGGATTATATTTCAACATCTTACTATCAACCTGCCCTATGCATCGGCACCGGATCACTGCAGCATTGTTCTGCGACCTGTTGTCTCGGAAGATGTCATGACAGCCCGGTTTGCACATTTAGACATACAACTTCTACAGCGAATCGTGCAGCAACTGTGCTGTTTCCCGTTTATTGACGCATTGTATTACGATATTACAAACAAACCGCCGGCAACATTCGGATGGGAATAGGCTGTTTGTCCGTCCGGTTTTATCTTAATTTTTTTCTTCCGGGCGGGCAGCGGAAAATCCGCTGCCGGGCTATCCGCTCTAATTAGCACCGGATTTTATCCGGCGCTAATTAGAGCTACTATCCCCCCGCATTTTCCCTTTCACACCACACATAAAATTATGCCATACCAGATACTTCTGCCCGCAATCTGCACTACTGCAAATAAAACATTATGCAGCTGCCCCCGGATAATAATCCGGAAAACAAATAACTGTTATTGTTCCGCCCGGCTCCGGAGCAGCGCTATTTCAGCGGCATATCCCGGCAGTTCATTCGGAGTTTCCAAAATAAACGGCAGATTTTTTAGTACCGGATGGCGGATAATCCTGACCAAAGCATCCAATCCGATGCAACCGGCACCGATGCATGCATGGCGGTCTTTGCGGCTACCCGCCGGATTCATACTGTCATTCAGATGAACGGCTTTAAGTCTGTCTACTCCCAAAATCCGGTCAAACTGTTCCAGAACACCGTCCAGATTATTGATAATATCATACCCTGCATCATGCACATGACAAGTATCAAAACATATTCCCCAACAGGGAGATGATACTGCATCCGCTTTTACGATAATTTCCCTGAGCTCCTCAAAAGTACTGCCTACTTCAGAACCCTTACCTGCCATAGTTTCCAATAATACTATTGTTTGCGGTGCAGCCGACAGCACCGGTGCCAGTGCCGATCCGATAAGCGTTGTCCCGGCTTCAGCCCCCTGGCCGGTATGGCTTCCCGGATGAAAGTTATAATAACTACCGGGGAAGAATTCCATCCGCTGCAGGTCATCAACTAACATCCGCCGGGCAAAGTCCCTGACAGACGGATCTGAGGAACAAAGATTCATTGTATAAGAACCATGAGCAACTAACGGTGCGAACTGCCGGCTGCGGCATAGTTCCAGTAATTCCGCCGCATCATGAGGCTCCACCGGTTTTGCCCCGCCGCCCCGGGGATTACGGGTAAAAAAGGCAAACGTGTCCGCATCCAGTGACCGGGCAGTATTCCCCATGGCAGCAAAACCACCGGATGTTGACAAATGACATCCTATATGAAGCATCATACCTCCTATGCAGCATACCAGTGCTTCTTCTACAGCAACACTGCGTTTTTCAAAATTCTGTTATATGAGGCTGCACAAGACTACTGCAATACAGAAAAAAATCTTCAGACACGGCAACTTCACAACCCCAGTCATTCCTGCTAAAACCGGCTGTCCATTGGAATACAGGAACCAACAACCGCCTTATACCGCCACAACTATCGGTATAAAATTCCGGGCTCAGTTTGCACTACCCGAAAAAAACAGCCGTATCCCGGCGGTAACAGTATTACGCCCCGGTATCAGATATATATTCCGTTTGCCCTGTCGTTACTGGAACGACCATCGGTGATATGGTTGTTTTCCACTTCAACCTGATTCTGGTTCAATAAATCCAACAGCATTTTCAATTTTTTTAGTACCGGTACAAGGCTTTCCCGTAACGGACGGCATCCGGAATTTCCACCCGGTACAGTTGACTCAAGATACGTGGATAACCGGGACATATCCGGCGGCAATGCGCCGAATTTCTGCTTCATTTCTTCCGCTAAAAACGATCTGTTACCGGTAGTTTTCCGTACCGGCTGAAACCGGCAAGGTCTCCAACGCAACATCCCGTCTTTAGAGTGATCCCCGCAAAATCCGAAGAGCCGACAGATAAGTACCCTGCCGCCATACACCGTACAGTGTAGCGGAGAACCGGGATTATAAAAGATGCATCCTTTTTCGTGAACACCGGGCAACGGTTCATATGTACCTGATATAAGACGCCCGGCTGTTTCCGGCTGGTGTTCCCAAAGCCATGCTGCCAGATATACCAGCTCCGCTTCCCCGGGTTCCGGTTCAAAATCAACACAACAATCGCCGCAACCTTCCGGGCAGGGTGCAGGTGTCACCGCTTTCCATGGTTGCTGACACCGGTCTATTTCTTCATAGGCAGAATCCACCCCCTGCAATACAGCAGCAGTAAGGGATTCCCCGTATAATCCGCTGTTTATCATAGATTCCTGCATCATAAAATAAAATCATAAAAAAGGCAAATATCCGGCAGAATACCGCTGGATCATACCCTTGCCGGTTTGTCGCAAACCGGAGTATACTGCACCCATGAAAATGTTGCAAACCGGAGATCTTCATTTGGGTAAGGTTTTTTATGAACATTCCCTGCTGGAAGACCAGCAGTATATGCTGACCCAGCTGCACAGGGAGCTTATGGCAGCAGAAACAACCGGACAACCCTATGATGTACTGCTCATTGCCGGGGATGTATACGACCGGTCTGTTCCGCCTCCGGAAGCAGTCGCGTTATTTGATAAATTCCTGACAAATCTGCACAGGGATATTCCCCTGCTGCATATAATTATTATTCCGGGTAATCACGATTCCGCCCGACGGCTGGGATTCTGTTCCCGGCTGCTTCATCATCAAAACATTCACATCTATGCATCACCAGACCAGATAACACAGCCGCTACTGCTGGAGTCCGGCAAAGGTAAAACGCATGATACAACTGCATTTTATGCTGTCCCTTTTTTAACCGCCGGTGCACTGGATACCGGCACCGGCCGACAGCCGGAACTGTACCAGGAAGCAATACGGCAAATTTTGGAGCATCACCGGTGCCACAGCGGGATACCGGCAGTGCTTTGTGCCCATCTGTTTGTTGCGACAGGATGTGCTGGCGGTTCCGAACGGATTTTTACAGGAACCGCAGAACAAGTCCCCGCAGAAATATTTACCCCCTTTGCATATACCGCTGCAGGACATCTTCACCGGGCGCAAAATCCCGGGGGAAACATTTGGTATGCGGGCTCACCCCTTGCGTATTCTTTTGATGAGGCGGATACCGGCAAATGCTTCTTACAGGTTGTGCTGGATCTGGATACGGCAGCCGGTACAACAGCTGTTGCTGTAAAAAAAATTCCGGTCACGCCGCTGCATCCCGTTACAGTCCTTACCGGCTCTTTTGAAGATTTTTACCGGGATTCCCATAACCGGTACGGGGATTACCGGAACTGCTATCTGGAAATCCGGTGTACAGATTCCAGCCTGATAGAAAACCCCATGGCACAACTGAAATCCCGGTATCCTCTGCTGCTGTCTTTCCGGCAGGAAAATGCGGTTCAAACAGCTGCCTCGGAAACTGTCGCAGTCCGGCGGCAGCTGCTGGATACCGGCAGCGATACCGGTGTACTTCAGACAGAAAAATTATTTGAAGCATTCATGCGGGATATGTATCAGGAATTACCGGAACAGTATGAAGCGGAAAAAGACCTGTTCCTGAACACTGCCCGGAAGATTCAGGAGCAAAACCTATGAAACCACTATACCTTGCCATGCGTAATATCGGTCCGTTCCGCAGCCAGGACATCAATTTTGAAGAACTGGGGGATATGTTCTTAATCTGTGGTAAAACAGGCGCCGGAAAAAGTACAGTCTTTGATGCCATAACCTATGCCTTGTACGGAAGGCTGCCGGGGGCCCGTTCCAACGTAAGCATCCGGCAGCTGAAATCAGATTTTTGTTCCGAAGATGACGAAGCATCGGTTACGTTCCGGTGCAGAATAAAAAACACCGTTCTTACCATCATCCGGACGCTGCCCCGGACATACATAAACCGGAACGGAAAAAAATCAGAAAAACCGGAGGAACTTTCCATTACCAGGGAAGAACAGGGAAAAGAAATCCCGCTTTCCGGAAACCAGAATGAACTGAAAAAACAATTGGAATCATACATTGGTCTCACTGCGGCAGAATTTTCCCGGATTGTACTGCTGCCGCAAGGTGAATTCGCTGATTTTCTCCGGCAGAATTCCACGGAACGGGCAGCGACGCTGGCAAAGCTGTTCCCGGTTCAGGAATATGAGGAAATTACTGAACAGATAAAACAGGAAAGCCTCCGGTTGAATGCATCTCTCCAAACCGTACAGCAACAGCTGGAATCTTATGGCACCGGCTACAATCCGGAGCAGGAAGCGGAAACCGTCAGACAAATGGAATTACAGCTGAAACAGGCAGAAAACCAGAAGCAAGAACTGCGGCAGGCACAGCTGAAGCTGGAAAACAGGAAACTTGATGTTCAGCACCGGCTGGAGCAGTTTGCCGAAGAAGCACAGCTCCGGCAGCAGCTCGCCCGGTATGAAGCAGAACGGGAATACCAGGAACACAACCAATACCTGCTGGAACAATCAGTTGCCGCAGAACCGGCGGCTGCCGCAGCGGATGAAGCAGACCGATACGCCAACGGATACCGGGAGGTGTTGCAAGCCCTTTCCGGTATCCGGCAGGAAATGGACAATGCCGGGCAGATACTATCTGATTTGAAACAACAGGAGCCCCGGATACAGGAAGCTGAAGCAGCAGTACAGGCAGCCGCAGGGCTGATTCCGGAAATAAACCGGGCTGTAGAAGCCGAACAGGAGGCGGAAGTCCTGTCCGAAAAAATAAAGGAACAGGAAAAACGGGCAGCCCTGTACCGGAAGGAACGGGAAAATCTGGAATCAGAAATTGCGGAGACACTCCGGTTTCTGGAAAAAACAGAAACCGCCGCCTTTCAGACAGATTTAAACCAGCTGTCAGAAGAAATCCGGAATCTGTCAGTACAATTGGAACAGACAGAAACAGTTCTAAAACAAGCAGAAGAAAAAACAGTACTTATTGCCAGAATTTCTCAGCAGGAAAAGGAACTGGAAGAGTTAAAAACGGCAGCAGACACACTGCAGGAACAACTCATGCACCGGCAACAGAAATTACAGCACCAGGCGTATCTGGAAGCGGCCCGCACGCTGTCAGCTTCCCTTCGGGATGGGGAACCGTGTCCAGTCTGCGGATCAACCCGGCATCCGGCACCTGCCCATGTACAATCCATCCAGCCTGAACTTTTCCCGTCCGGATCAATTTCAGGAGAACCAGAGACAGCAGAAGCAAAAGACACAACAGAGATTGAACAGCAGTACCGGCAGGCTGCCGATCTGGCGGCACAGGCTGCAGGCAGATTAACCCAAATGAAAGAAACACTGGACTCCAAATCTGAATTACCGGACGTGGAAACAGCCCGGCAACAGGTGAAAATCATACAGGTAACGCTGGAACAAAAACAACGTAACCAAACCGAAGCAAAACAACTTCAGCAGCAATTGGAAATAAGCCGGAATAAATACAGGAATCTCCAACAACAGTTGGGACCGGTACAAAAACAGGAAACAGAATGTTCCATCACTTTGGAAACAGAAACCGGAAAACTACACCAACTGGAAGAAACAGTCCGGGATATGCTGGAACGGGCAGCACAACAGGGATTCACCGGCACTTCCGCAGCGGTTGTAGCAGCGCAGGCCACACAGCAGACAGCAATCCAGCAGAAAAAGATTGAAGACTACCGCCGGCAAGTCCAGGATGCAGAAAAAATACTGGAAAAAAACAGGGGAAGCTTGGAGCAGCTTCAACAGGAAGAAAAACGGCGGTACCAGGAAGCAGATGCAGCAACACAGCGTCTTAAAGAAACCTTAGAACGGACTGGTTTCATGACACCGCAGGAAGCCAAGGCAGCCCGGTTATCACAGGAACAGACTGAAAACCTCAAAAATTCAGTGGAAACATGGATATCCGGCAGCCGCAAAACAGAAACGCTGCTGGCAAATCTCCGGCAAGAACTGAATGGTACCCGGGAAGAAGCCGACGAGGAACTTATCCAGATTACAGCAGCGGCAGAAAATACCGGGAAATTATATGACCAGCTGGAAACTGAAACAGCATCATTATTGGTGCAAAGAGAAAACCGGGCAGCAGGGCTGGCTGCATGGAAAAAACTCGAATCTGACCGCCTGAATCTGAGCCGGCAGGAATGCTTGTACCGGCAGTTATATCAGGATATTGCCGGAAAAAAGAATAAAAAAATTGCATTAACCACCTGGATACTGGGTGTATACCTTGACCAGATCACCGCCTACGCAGGAAGCCGGCTGCACCGGATTTCTGACGGCCGGTACACACTCCTTATGACCCAGGGACAAACCGGCGGAGGCGGCGCAAAAGGACTTGAACTGGAAATACTGGATGCCTACACCGGCAAAAAACGTCCCTGCAACACCTTATCCGGCGGGGAAACATTCATGGCATCCATCAGTCTTGCCCTTGCCCTCACGGATGTAGTGAGCAACAGAGCCGGCGGTATTACACTCGATTCATTGTTTATTGATGAAGGTTTCGGCTCTTTGGATGATACCGCACTGGAAATGGCATTATCTATTCTGGATGAAATCCGGGGCAACCGGTGCATCGGGTTGATCTCCCACGTGCCAGAATTGAAAAACCGTATTCCGGTACGGCTGGAAATTAATAAAACAAGTACCGGATCTACCGCCGCAATAGTACATTGTTCCGGATGCGAAGAATAGGAACTTAACACCGGCAGGCTTGACCCACGAAGGTATTTTCCGGTACAATTTTCCATTAATAATCTATCCCAGCCGGATACACTGCATTTCAAAAGGAGCTGATTATGGCATATTACTTTTCTGAGCCGTCCCATACATTTGGTGAATACTTACTGGTTCCCGGATATTCTTCCGCGGATTGTATTCCTACAAACGTCAGTTTGAAAACCCCTGTTGTCAAATTCCGCCGGGGGGAACAAAGTCCTTTAAGCATGAAC
>CALXOI010000050.1 GCA_944389965.1 uncultured Treponema sp. | reverse complement strand
ATGGTGTGTCGCAACTTCATTCTACCAGAGTTCTGCAAACCATGTCTCTTTTTATTTTTGCGAAACTTATTCTACCTTATCGAGGGAAAATATGCGTCATTTTCTCTTTATATCGTATGTGCAGATGCATATACATGCTTCTTTCTACTACTGGACGCGTGTACTGTACTGCATTTACAAGGTATCCCCTCCGGCAGTTATTTCACAGAATGAATACTTTCTCCACACATAAAAAAAACGCCGGAAAATACCCGGCGCTTTTATCCATACCAGTAGCAGATGCCACCAGTACAGGCTCCATAAAATTAGTCCATTAAATATTCTGCAACAGCTTCATATGCCGGCAGGGAATATGGATCATTATACTTGTTTGCAGCCTGAGGATGGGAAGAAAAACGGACAATCACCATTTCTGCAACCGGATCGATGTAGATTACCTGACCATGGACACCCCGGGCACAGTATGCTTTGTGTTCATTATTCGTAATCCACCACATATTGCGGTAACTCCACCCCACCAATTCAGGATGATCGCCGTTAGCAAACGCTTCCAGACTACCACCACGGGTAATATCCTCTACAGCAGCAGCGGGAATAATCTGTTTGCGCCCCTGTTTTCCGTTGTTGCGAAGTAATTCTCCAAAGGCAGCCATATCCCGAAGATTCAAATTAAAACCACCACCAGCAAATGCAATTCCTGCCGGATCAAGCTGATAATAGCCGTCATATTTTGCTCCCATGGGAATCCAGATTTTTTCTGAAATCAGTTCCGTGATACTTTTTCCGGTAACCCGGGAAATAATCCACCCCATAACGTCAGTATTTACGGTCCTATACCCAAAGGCTTCACCATGCTCCTGACCTGGAATTTTTTTAACAGTAGCAAGATACTCATAATAATTCTGAGGTCCGGTGTAACCTGCCGGCCGGAAAGGATTCCCTGCAGCAGTAAACTTCCAGACTTCAGCATTGGGATCGTTATAATCTTCGCTGTATTGAATAGCTGTTGTCATATCAAGAACCTGCCGGACTGTTGCATCACCAAATCCTGACTGCGCCAGTTCTGGAACATATTCTGAAACAAGCTTGTTTTCATCAATGACGCCTTCTGCAATCAAAATAGAAGCAAGAGTTCCTGTAAAAGACTTACTTACAGACATAGCTGCGTGGATGCCATTCTGTGTTAATCCCCCTGCATATTTCTCGTATACGATTTTACCCTTATGAAGAATAATCACACCATCGACATAATTTTTTTCCAATGATTCAGCCCAAGTCATTGGCTCGGTTTCTCCGGTGGGAATAAATGTAATGTTATCAATATTTTTATCGATCTTGGTTTTCAGTGTATAATACTTTTCTTTTGCCGCCGGTACAGCCCGGGTCGGATAAAACTCCCGCATATGATTAACACTATATCGCAGCGCTGGAAATGTAAAGAATGAACCATCTGCAGCGGAAATCGTTTTATCGTGTGGCGGTGGGAAGCCCTGCATCCAGCCCATCTTATTTGGATCAGAATCCGCAGCATTCAATACGGTTTGGGCAGATATCATTCCTACCCCTGCGGTCAACATCATTAAAAAAGCAACAGCTTTCATTTTATACCTCCTGGTATAATTCTGCATCCTGATACAGAACCTTATAATTTAAATATAAGATCCGATATTCCAATAGTCAAGGGAAAACCAGAAGAACCATGCAAAATAATGCCAAACTATATCGCAATCATACCAGAGCCTAGTCTATGACATAAGACATAAAAAAAGTCCGGGTAGAAAACCCGGACTTTTTAAAACAGATTGCTATTATTCAGCTATATCCGCATACTGAACATACCAGTATCCGTAAGGAGAATGCCACCAACCGGTTACTTTGTTGCTCATCAGATAAAAGTCATTGTACCAGGCAACAGGAATCATACCTGCATCAGCCATAATCAGATCTTCTGCTTGGTGCAGAATTGCGAAACGAGCCTGGGGATCCAGCGTATTGCGGGCTGCATCCAACAATGCATCATATTCCGGATTATTATATTTACCGTCATTGTTTCCGTTTGTTGAATAGAACAAATCCAACATATTTGTCGGATCATTATAGTCGAACAACCAACCGTTACGAGCGGCATCATATTCACCAGCGCGGCGCAACGGTGTGAAACTTGACCACTCAACAACCTCAACATTCAAAGTAATGCCCAGTTCTTTCCATGCCTGCTGCAGATACTCAGCAACAGCTTTGTGGAATCCTGCATCATTTGTTGAATATGTAATGATGGGATAACCTTCGCCGTTAGGATAACCGGCTTCGGCCATCAGTTCTTTTGCCCGGGCAACGTTTGCGGCATGATTTTCTACATCAATATACGGTTTGCCACCGTTTGCATTATCTTTAAACTCGCTTCCATCCCAGTCAGCAACACCGGTACCAAGCAAATTGCCGGCAGCAGTATATACGCCACCCATAATAGCATCAGCAACATATTTACGGTCAATTGCCAAAGACAATGCCTGGCGGACACGAGGATCCTTGAATGCATCCCGCTGGGTATTTACGCTCAGATAATATGTTCCCAACGTGGGGCTGATGTAAAATTCCGCATTGCCGTCCAATGAAGCAATTTCTTCTGTCGGAACATCTTTAATCAGCAATGCTTCACCAGTCTGGTATGCGCTGTATGCTGCATTGGGATCTTCCATAAGCAGGGCTTTGATTGAACCAAGTTTAATTGCATCTGCATTCCAGTAGTTCGGATTTTTTGTAAACAGAATATAGCTGCTGGGAACCCATTCACTAATATAGAAAGGACCATTACAGATATAGGACGCAGCTTCTGTCGCCCATGCATCACCATTTGCATCAATTGTTGCCTTATTTACCGGGCTCAATGTTGCAAATGCAGCCAGTTTGTCAAAATACGGGCAGGGATATGCCAGCGTAACCTGCAGTGTTTTTGCATCAAGAGCCTTTACACCCAGTTTTGACATATCCGGTTCAGTGGTCAGATTACCATCTGCATCAGGATTACCAATTGCTTCCTTATAGCCGGCAACCATTCCCAAAACTGTCTCGCCGTACGGAGCTGCCGTGTTGGGATCAGCAACCCGTTGCCATGAATACACAAAATCCTCAGCAGTCATAGCAGAACCATCTGACCATTTCAGACCATCACGGAGTGTGAATGTCCACACCAAACCGTCATCACTGACAGACCAGCTTTCAGCAGAACCAGGCTGAACTTTGTTGTGTTCATCGATAGACAGAAGACCCTCAAAGGCAAACAAAATGTAGTTACCACCGTCAACTGTACTGTTCAATGCGGGATCAATTGTCTCAGGGTTCGGACCAATTTCAATAACCAGCTGTTTTCCCGCTGTACTTCCACCTGCGGCATTATCCTTACTACCACCACAGGATGCCAAAGCAAATATCAACGCTCCGGCAAGAACAACAGATAAAATCCGTTTCATTTTATCTATTCCTCCTAAAAAATATCTACAATACGTCTTACACAAACGTATGTGTTTCCATTAAAAAATACTACTGTACCCGATCCAAGTGCCAGCACGCTGCAAAATGTCCGGATGAAACTTCTTTCCATTCCGGTTCCTGTATTTTACACTGCTCGTCCGCATAGGGACACCGGGTTCTGAAATGACAACCGGACGGAGGATCTACCGGGCTAGGCACATCACCCTCCAGCACAATCCGCTGGGAATGACGGCTCACCTCTGGATCTGCAATAGGAATGGCAGAAATAAGACTCCGTGTATATGGATGAACACTGTGAAATGTCAACTCATAACTGTCCGCAAGTTCTACCATTTTTCCCAAATACATAACTCCAATACGGTTTGAAATATGTTTTACTACCGATAAATCATGAGCAATAAACAGATACGTTAAACCCAGATTTTCCTGAAGGTCCTCAAACATATTAATTACCTGTGCCTGAATGGAGACATCCAATGCCGAAACAGGCTCATCACATACGATAAATTCCGGTTTAACAGCTAAAGCCCGGGCAATACCAACCCGCTGCCGCTGCCCGCCGGAAAATTCGTGGGGATACCGGTTTGCATGCTCGGAATTCAACCCGACACGCTGTAGCAATTCAATAATGCGGTCCCTCCGTTCCTGGGGGGAAGCGGCAAGTTTGTGTATGTCAATCGGTTCCCCGACAATGTCGCCGACAGTCATACGGGGATCAAGGCTTGCATAAGGATCCTGAAATACAATCTGCATTTTCCGCCGGTATGGCAGCATATCAACTGATTTTTTTCCGCCGTATACCGGTTCTCCGGCATCATTTTTCCGGACAACGCCATCAGCATCCTGCAACGGGGTGTCTCCAGCATCAAAAATAACCGTACCATCATAAATAATACGTCCGCCAGTCGGTTCATGTAAGCGCAACAACGTACGTCCGGTAGTCGTTTTACCGCAACCGGATTCACCTACAAGCCCGAGTGTTTCACCTTTGTGCAGATAGAATGATACATCATCTACCGCCTTTACCATCTTCCGTTCAAAAAGCTTATCACTCACTACAGGGAAATACCGCTTTAAATGCTGAATTTCAACAAGTCTCTTTTCTTTCATAATTTATTCCCCGTCCTTTACGGGCTGAGCCGAATCAAACGCTTCTTTCTGCAGCAACCAGCAGGCACTATAATGAACTTCATCCAAATCAGTATATTCCGGCATTTCCCGCAGACAGATTCTCATACAACGGTCGCAACGGGATGCAAACGGACAACCAGCCGGAGGATTCAGCATATCAACCGGAGTCCCTTCTATCGGCACAAGCCGGGTATGATCTTTTTCGTCAAGCCGGGGAATACTGCGCAACAATCCCCGGGTATATTCATGAGCCGGACGGTAAAAAATATCATCGGCGGTACCATATTCCACAACTTTTCCCGCATACATAACCGCAATCCGGTCACACATAGAAGCAACAACTCCCAAATCATGGGTAATCATAATAATTGCCATACCGAATTTCTGCTTTAAATCCATCATCAATTCCAGAATCTGGGCTTGGATTGTAACATCCAGAGCGGTAGTCGGCTCATCGGCAATAAGCAGCTTTGGTTCACAGGCAAGGGCAATCGCTATCATAACCCGTTGGCGCATACCGCCGGATAATTCATGGGGGTACTGCTTCAGCCGTTTTTCCGGCTCATTGATACCGACTAGAGTCAACAGTTCTTTTGCCCGTTCCCGGGCTTCTTTCCGGGTTTTATTGGTATGAAGCAGAATTACTTCGCAAATCTGGTTTCCGATAGTGTACACCGGATTTAAACTGGTCATGGGATCTTGGAAAATAATAGCAACTTCATTGCCTCTCATCCGGCGCATTTCTTTTTCACTCATGTCATTGATACGGTGACCGTTAAAATCCAACGTACCGCCGATCAACCGACCCGGATACGCAGTTAATCCCATCAAACTATAAGCGGTGACCGACTTACCGGAACCGGATTCACCGACAATCCCCAAAACTTCGCCTTCCCGAACCTGAAGGGAAACATCATTCAGAGCTTTGACTTCTCCTGCCGGAGTAAAAAAAGACAACCGCTCATTCTGTATATCTACCAAATATCCGCTCATAATTTTTCCCTAGTTTTTCATTTTTGGATCAAAGGCATCCCGCAATCCGTCACCGAGCAAATTGAAACTTAAAATAATCAGACTGATAAGTATCGCCGGTGCCAGCAACAAATGGGGATAGGTATTCAAACCGTTCATTGCAGCAGAAGCGAGGGAACCCAGCGACGGCATGGGGACCGCAACACCGATTCCCAAAAATGACAGGAAACTTTCCACAAAAATTGAAGACGGAATCTGAAGCGTACAAGTTACAATCAACGTTCCAATACAGTTTGTCAGCAGATGTTTTTTTATGATACGGCCGTTACTGGCTCCCAAAGCACGGGCGGCGGTAACGTATTCACTTTCTTTGAGAAGCAAAACCTGGCTGCGGACAATCCGGGCCATACCGACCCAGTACAATAAAGCAAAAACAAGAAAAATGCTGATTAAATTTACCCCGATTGTATTTACCCATAAAAAGCCGGGAAGATTTGCTAATCCTTCCAGCGGAGATTTCAGGGCAAACGACAAAAGCACAATCAGCAGAATATCCGGTATTGTATAGATAATATCTGCAATACGCATCATCACCAGGTCAACCCAGCCACCAAAAAATGCAGAAATGGAGCCGTAAGCAGAACCGATGACAAGAATAATTGCTGATGCAATCAGACCGACAATCAGGGAAATTCGGCTTCCCATCATAACCCTGATTGCATAATCACGCCCCAGTTTGTCTGTTCCTAAAAAATGGGGAAATACGGAACCTCCGGCAGCTTTTATCTGCATTTCTGATTCAGAAAACTGCATGGGTGCAAGATTTTCAGATCCTCGAATCTGCTGTTCATATGAATACGGATAAAACATAGGAACAATAAATGAAAAAAACATAACAATCAGAATAATAACCAGACTCGTCATTGCAACTTTATTTTTGCGTAGCCGGCGGGCACCGTCTTTCCAGAAGCTGACGCTTTCGCGCATGATTACAAGATTTTGTTTCTCTTCATCTGTAGCAGGGAGAAAATCTTCCGGTGTCAGTTTTATATGAAAGCTTAAAGGATTATTCACCTGTATTTGACCTCCGAATCAGACTACTTTAATTGGATCCGCGGATCCACCAATTTATACACGATGTCGACAATGACATTCATTACAATAACCAAAGTCGCCAGCACAATTGTTGTTCCCATAATCATCGTGTAATCTCGATTGGTGATGGCAGAAACGAATTCCCGCCCCAGTCCAGGAATGGATAATATTTTTTCTACAACAAAGCTACCGGTCAATGTATATGCAATCATAGGACCAACATAGGTAATAACCGGCAACACCGCATTACGAAGTGCATGTTTGAAAAGACTTTTAAATTGAGACAAACCCTTTGCTTTTGCAGTCCGCATATAATCCTGCCCCAATACATCAAGCATGGAAGAACGCATGAGACGGGTAATATATGCCATAGGATAAAACGCCAACGCTACGACCGGCATAATATAATGTTTTGGAGTTCCAAGCCCAAATGTAGGCAGCCATCCCAGCTTTACTCCGAATGTATACATAAGAACCGTACAGAACACAAATCCAGGAACCGCAATACCGCAGGTTGCGACAACAATAATGAGGTTGTCAATCCACTTTCCTCTGTTCAGGGCAGCGACACATCCCATCGGAATCCCCAGACACAGAGCAAGCAGTGCCGCAAGTCCCCCAATTTTTGCAGAGACAGGAAACCGGGATGTAATAATCTGGGAAACAGTTCTTCCCCGCTGTTTCAGACTGATTCCGAAATCCCCGTGTAATGCATCAGAAATATATGTTACATACCGTTCAAACAGAGGCTTATCCAATCCGTATTTAGCTTCAAGGGCACGCTGTGCCGCGGGACTGATGGATTTTTCTGCAACAAACGGACCACCGGGAACCGCGTTCATCAAAATAAACGTCAAAGTCATGACAATAAAGATGGTAACGACGGCAAGGGCGATACGCTTCAGAAAATACTTAAGCATAAGATTTCCTGCCTTTCAACTGAAATTTTATCTAGTCATTATATATAATTGCGTAAAGGTTATCAATATATGAACTTTAAAATCTGTGTATAAAAGAGCCCGCTTTGCTGGATAAGTATTTACACCCATCCGGCACATTCCATTTTCCATACAAACGCCGGGTACCGCTACACGAACAAAAAAATGAGATACCCAATTTTTGAACAATATCTCTGTCCTCCCTGATGCATCCCGGACAGAAAATAAAAACAGTCACATCCTATTTATATTTTTTTAACCTGGCTGCGGATATTCAGAATATGCACAAAACACCACCTTTATAGAGCACAACCACCGGCGGATTCTGATACAGACATCTGTTCCTGCTGCCGGGTCAGGGCTTTATCCGCGTACATTTTTTTATCAGCCTGTTTAAAACAAGCCATAATGTCTTGTCCGTTAAGTTCCTGATAACCACAGGCAACAGATAACGGATTACAACCAGTCTGGCATTCCGAAGATAAAGCGGCATAAAACGAATTCAACTTTTCTTCAAATTGATTCTCTGGTATTCCCCTGCTGACAACACAAAATTCATCTCCTCCAATACGGTAACAAAAACATCTGCCAGAAAAGGCATTCTTCAAGCATCGAGCTATTGCTTTTAACGCTTCATCTCCCGCAGTATGACCTGAATTATCATTGATGTACTTTAACCTATTCATATCAGCAACCAAAATAACTGTTTCTTCTTTCCATGGACAGGTACGATATTCATGTAACAACTTTTCAAAAGCGGCTCGGTTACCCAAGCCAGTCAAACCGTCCGTATATGCCAGCTCCTCATAAACACAGCGACGAGCAGTATCAATTTTCCAATCATTAATTTGATGGATCACAATAATGCCTAAAGAGATAAAAAACACTAGCATACCGAATTTAGTTGCCCGGCCTGCATCGGAATCATCCCCCAGATAAAACAAAACAATATCCAGACAGTAAAATATAAACGGTACAACAAGCGCTTTGTAAATATACCTGTCTTCTTTATTTTGATTTGTCCGGTACAATACATAATACGACCGAAGAACTTCCAGGAATATCAGCGGAATTAATACATGAACAGCAACAAGCATTCTGGTAAAATGGATGATTCCGGTAATCTGCAATATCTGTGAGCCAAGAAAAATAGCGCAGGAACAATAAAACAGTACGGTCAAAATCATATCTTTCTGGAAACAGGCAAAAGACTGGAAAAAGAAAAGCCCTGTTACCGGCAACAGAAAAAAGAAAGAATACAGAAGATATAATATAACCGGACTGTTTCCACTGAACAGTTGGATTGTATTTGCTTCAAAAATACACCACAAACTGACATTCAACCCGAAAAGCCCCAACCGCATAATCCGCTGGCGGAGAACCGTATCTTTAACAAAGATTCCAATAAACAGAAGACTAACACCAATAGTCAGAATAAGGATATCAAGAACCAAAGAAAGAAGTCCCTGTTTCAGTATCATATACAGAAAAGCAGCTTTTGTTCCGGTATAAATCGGAGGAAGAAAACGGGCACTTTTATCAAAAGCCGGCTGAATCTCAATCCGGAGAATTTTACCTGCATAATTATCCGGCAATCGAATAAACTGCCATGCTGACGGCGGTGCCAAAGGGAACGGAGTACTCCGGTTTTTATCAGACACCAGCACATGCTCATCACCGATATAGATGTCCACCCAAGCCTGGATTGTATATAAAATCAACGAATTACCATCAACACAGGATTCATCCAACTGCCGGGTAATCACGACGGTATCTTCGCCATAGGCATCAATTACAGTAGGAAGCTCTGTGTGAATCAAAGTATCTCTATAAGAAACCGTAAATTTTCCGGTCATTACACTGGCACTTTCGGTATCCAAGCGGTCATCAGCAGCAACAGAAAAAATTTCCACACAGGCAGCAACAATCACTACAAAAATAAAAAAAACAGTCACAAAAACAAACCCTACTCCCGGAGGATTCTTTCCGAAAAGACTGTTCTGCAACAATAACGTTATATTTTTTTTCATACTGCCGCTGAGCCTGATTCCTCTGTAAATAGTATATACATTTTTTCTGTGATGTATAGTCATTATACATGAACTTGGACTTTTTTTTCTATATGCTGCATCAAAAAAACACAACTGGCATGGATTTACTTTTCATACTATATCAAATATATTCCACCGTAACAGCTAGGCATTGCCATAAACCGTAGACTGCATTTCCAGTCAGCATAACTAAAAGTGCCGCAGGGTAATAGCGGCAACCGGACAAACTTCATGACAACAGAAACAATGCTGACAATCAGAACGGTTAAGCACAACACGAGAAGTGCCACTGGAAACAGTCCGAAATGATAAAGCTTTTGGCGGGCAAATTTCCACACATTTTCCGCAACGGATACATTTTTTCCGGTCAAAATGCGGGGTACGGGTAAAAACGATACCGGCCAACGCATGAATGAAAGGCGGCAGCATTTTTCCCAAATGTTCTGCCGCATTTTTTTCATGCACCGCTTTAAATGCCGGGCACCGGATAGAATCAGCTGTTCCACCGGTAATACGGATCTGCGCAGGATTATCCAGCCACAAACGGCGTTCCAACGCATCCCGCAGATTCATTATTTCCGCAGGATTATAACCCGCCGCAGCAGCACAAATCCAATCCAATGCCAGAATATTTACAGATGAAGCAAGAAATCCTATTTTAACAGGATTACCGCTTCCCGGACCGCCGGGGCCATCCATACCGATTACGGCATCCATAACTGCATATGCCGGATGAACGGCTATATTCAAATCAGTAATATATGCAGCAAAGTCTTTTTTTACCGGAAACCGATAGTGGGTGCGGGACTTTTCCAAACCGACTACAGCTCCAAACATATTTTTCATAGCCCCGGTATAACTCATCAGCTGATGGCTCTTTAACTTTGCTACAGAAACCACTATATCCGCCCGTACAACCGGCTCAGCCAGTTCAAACCGGTGGACAAGACTGGTTCCAGCTTCAGTTACGGGTACTGGAACATCAAAATCAACCCATTTGCCGCCGTTTTGTATAACCTGCTCATAAATACCGGCAACCTTAGCTGCAGAACGGGACGGCACCACGGCAGGGGAATCACCAACCAAAACGGCGGCAGCCCCTGCGGCAACAAATGCTTTTACAACGGCGCCAACTACAGCAGGATGTGTGCAGACCGCTGTTTCCGGCTTTTTCGGTGACAAAATATTCGGTTTAACAAGAACTGTTTTTCCCCGCACATCAGGCGGTGGAGCTAATACAAATAATTGCTGTACTGCAGCATATACGGTTTCAAAATCATATACCCCGCAGTGCTGTACCGCAACAGTTGCATCCATATATTTTCCTTTCCGGAAAAACGGTGTATCCGCAACAAAAAAAAGGAAGCCGTACATGCAGCTTCCTTTTTTACATTGTGCCTCATACACCCGGAAAAATTCCGGGTATAACAATACCGTTATTTTTCAGCAATCAGCAAAGTTTTTGAATCCAGCTTTAAGCCGGACGGCTTAGCCGGATCATTGTGTATTTTCTGAAGCACAACCTCAATCGCATCGGTTTTTGATTCCAGATGCACAACCGCAGCAAATATATTCTGCAAATCAGCCGGAAGCACGGAATTTATATCCCCATCATCAGCATTTGCACTGAACCATACAACAGCACCAGCTTCTTTTGCATAATCCGCAACAACTTGAACATCAGCAGCTGTCAGTTTTGCTAGATCAACACCATCAATCACCATACAGGAAGCAGTAATACCGCCTTCTTCAAGAGCTTTCAGTGTTTTCACAATCTGAGGGAGCGCCACGGCATCCTGATTAAAATTCAAAATAACCCGTTTCCGAACCAGTTCCGTTACCAGATCAGATATATTTGCAATATTTTTTTTCTTTGCAATCTCGGTGAAAATATCCTGATACCAGGAAATAACATTGGATGACTGCTGGTCAAAAGATACATGCACTACCTGTTTGTCCTGTAACAGTGTATCTACACCGAACTGGACTAACACCGATGTCTTTCCCAGACCTTTTTTTGCGGTCAGCAATCCCAACTCACCGGCTTTCAGACCGCCGTTCGTTGCTTTTTCAAAGCAACGGATAGGACTGCGTTCAAAAAGTTCGTCCTTAATCATGGCTCCTCCTATTTATTCTGTTCTTTTTTGCGTTTTTCCTCATACTCTTTGATGAGGGTTTCCGCAATACTGTTCGGAACTTTTCCGTACTTCAGGAACTCCATGGAGAATTCGGCTTTTCCTTGGGTCAAGGAACGCAGCACCGTTGAAAATCCGAACATTTCGCTTAACGGAACTTCGGCATCAACCCGGGAAAAACTGCCGTCTTCTGTAGAAGAAACGATAATTCCGCGGCGCTGATTGATAACTGCAAAAATATTTCCTTGGAATTCAGTCGGTCCTTCAATAGAAACTTTCATAATCGGTTCCAGAATAACCGGCTTTGCCTTTGCATACGCTTCCCGGAATGCACCCATAGCTGCAACCTGGAACGCAATATCGGAAGAGTCAACAGGATGGGACTGACCATCGTTGATGGTGCATTTTACACCGACAATAGGGAACCCGATCAAAGAACCTTTCGCCATAGAAGCCCGGAACCCCTTGTCACAGGACGGAATATATTCATTAGGAATAGCACCACCCTTGATTGCATCCACAAATTCGTAGTCTTTGTCTTCTAATGGTTCCATGAATCCGGCAACACGTCCATACTGTCCGGAACCACCTGTCTGTTTTTTATGAGTGTAGTTGAAATCAGCCCGTTGTGTGATAGATTCACGGTACGCAACCTGTGGCATACCGGTTTCAACTTCACATTTGTATTCGCGCCGCATACGCTCGATGTACACATCCAAATGAAGCTCACCCATACCTTTAATAATTGTCTGATTTGACTCAGGATCAACGTAAGTCTGGAACGTGGGGTCTTCTTTTGTAAAACGGTTAAGGGCTTTTGCCATCTGGTCGGCAGATTTCTTATCTTTCGGAGTAATGGCAAGAGAAATAACCGGCTCCGGAACATACATACTGCTCATAGCATAGTTCAAACCGCCGCCGCAGAATGTATCACCGGAAGCACAATCAATACCGAATAACGCCACAATGTCACCGGGTACGCCCTCATTAATATCTTCCATACTGGCGGAATTCATACGTACAAGACGCCCCACCTTAAACTTTTTCCGTGAGCGGGTATTATACAGTTCGTCCCCCTTCTTGAGACAACCCTGATATACACGGACATAAGTAAGCTGCCCGTACTGTCCATCTTCCAATTTGAATCCCAGGGCAACACACGGTTTGTTTTCATCACAGGAAAGTTCAACCTGTTCTTCGTTTTTATCCAGATCCAGTGCATAATTCTTTACTTCTGCAGGATTCGGCAGGTAACTGACAACACCGTCCAGCAATGGCTGGATACCTTTATTTTTATATGCAGAACCACAGAAAACAGGAACGAACTGTTCCGCCAAAGTTCCCTTGCGGATTGCATCCCGAATCATATCCTCTGACGGATTGCCTTCCAGCACTGCTTCCATCAGTTCATCACTGAACATTGAAGCAGCTTCCAGTAATTCTTCCCGGTATTTATTTGCATCATCAACCAAATGAGCAGGAATTTCTGCTGTACGGACTTCCGTACCACTATCACCTTCAAAATACATTGCTTTCATGGTGATCAGATCTACGACACCTTCCAGTTTATCTTCCAGTCCTATCGGAATCTGCATCATATATGCATTCAAACCAAGCTTTTCCCGAAGCTGCATACGTACTTTAAAGGGATTTGCACCAGTACGGTCACACTTGTTGACAAAAGCAATGCGTGGAACATGATAACGCTTCAACTGACGGTCAACAGTGATAGACTGAGACTGAACACCACCAACAGAACACAGAACAAGAATAGCTCCATCAAGAACACGCAGAGAGCGTTCAACTTCTACAGTAAAATCTACGTGACCGGGAGTGTCAATAACATTGATGGTGTAATCTTTCCATTGAACCTGTGTGGATGCTGACTGGATTGTAATACCGCGTTCACGTTCCAGTTCCATATTGTCCATAACAGCACCAACACCATCTTTTCCGCGGACTTCATGAATTGCATGAATCTTATCGCAGTAAAACAGAATACGCTCTGACAGCGTTGTCTTTCCTGAGTCGATGTGGGCACTGATACCGATATTCCTCATTTTGGAAATATCAAAACTCATTTTGTATCTACCTCTCAATAATGGTTTGCAGTAATAGAAAAACTGAATCACTTTAGTTTACTGAAAAGCAGAAAGAGTATCAAGTAGGGCATTTTTGACACTTTTACCGCAACCCGGTGTAGATAACATACCTGTGTTGCTCTTACTGATTTTTTTTACTATATTATTGATATGAAAAAGAATTTAACACCTGTCACATTGCTCACCGGATATTTAGGAGCAGGAAAAACAACCCTTTTGAATTACATTTTGAATAATCAAAAAGGATATAAAGTTGCCGTAATTGTCAACGACATCGGAGAAGTCAACATAGACGCAACTCTGATTGAAAAAGGAGCAGGCATTGTTGAAGAAGACAAAGACAGTATTGTACCTCTACAAAACGGATGCATCTGCTGTACTTTGAAAACAGATTTAATGGATCAAATTATCAGCCTGACATCCCAAAACAAATACGATTATATTCTTATAGAAGCAAGCGGTATCTGTGAGCCGCTACCTATTGCACAGACAATTATGGCACTATCGGGAGAAGCAGAAGACGATGAATTCGTAGGCGAATCGGAAGACGTACCCCTGCCGCAGGTTGCCCGCCTGGATACTATTGCTGCTGTTGTAGATGCAGCCCGGCTCGTGACGGAATTTTGCGGTGGAAACTCTCTGCTGAAAAAAGATATTGAAGAACACGATATAGAAGCATTACTGGTACAACAAATTGAATTTTGCAATGTAATTTTAATCAATAAAACAGACCTGGTAACACAGGAAGAACTGGAACAGGTAAAAAAAGTTGTTACAGCCCTTCAACCCCATGCAAAAATCATTGAAACACAGCATGGTCAGGTTGATCTATCAGATGTACTGGGAACAAATTCTTTCGATTTTGAATCTGTGTTTGAAACAGCCGGTTGGGTAAAAACACTCATGGAATTCGATGCGGAAGAACACGACGACCACCATGAACATGAAGACCACTCCCACTGCGACCATGAACACGGGCACTGCTGTTGCGGTCATCATCACGAAGAAGGTCATAGTCACACAGATGAATTCGGTATCAGCACATTTGTGTATTACCGGCGGAAACCGTTTGACCGGATGAAGCTGGATGATTTTGCCCAAGACTGGCCGAGAACAATTATCCGTTCAAAAGGCATTGTGTGGTTCAGTGATGACAACGAAGGGGCATACGTTCTGGAA
>CALXOI010000049.1 GCA_944389965.1 uncultured Treponema sp. | reverse complement strand
CATAGTGGAACCGTCTGGACATATCTGATGGTTTTCCGGTTGTAATCCGGCAGATAAAGATTGAAGGCTCTGAACCGCCCCATCAGAAGGAATTGCGGCAATCCGGCAAGCTGTTTTTGCCGGGGAATCAGATTCTGCAAAAGGAATACACGCGGCATCCGTTGAATTACCCCCGGATATGTCCGGTTTATATGATTTTATTTCCGGAAGCAGCAGGTTATATAATTCGGGGAACCGGTCTTGCAACAACCGGCAATTATTATTCCAGATAGAGTTCAATAGTCATGTTCTCCGTTACAGGAGTTCCTGGCGGCGGATTTTGGGATACCACATATCCATCTCCTGAAATACGTACCTGTATATCCGTTCTGGTCAATAATTCCGTCAGCAGCCGTTTAGGAACTCCGGTAAAATCAGGCAGAATACTGTCCGTTTCCGGCAACAAACCGGAAGAAAATGATACACGGCCGGAATGGGACAAAGCAGCGGCACTATCCCGGGCTAATCCCATATGGTCAATAATAACATCCGCAGCTTCGCCTACTACCGGAGCAACGATACGGCCTGCATAGTTTTCACCCTGGGCTTTTGTAATAACCACGTATAAAATAACCTGGGGATCTTCTACCGGAAATACCGCAACACAATTTGAAAGAAAATCGGTGTCGCTATAACCGCCTGTTTCCGGATCTGCCATCTGGGCGGTTCCTGTTTTAACACCAATAGAAATATCACCTAGAGCAGCCCGGTAACCGGTTCCCAGTTTTGCAGTTGTTTCCATACAACTGAGCAAGTATGATGCGGTAAAAGAGCTGAACACCTGTTTTTCATACTGCGGAACATGAGTATATATGCTGTTATTATCCCTGTCTGTAATCCGGGAAATTACCGTTAAATCAACCGGGATACCTCCATTGGTAAGTGCGGTGGTTGCTTTGACCATTTGAAGCGCCGAAACACCGATTTCCTGCCCGATTGAAATCGTCGGTTTTGACCGTCCGGACCATAAAGCATCATTAGTGGACTTTAACAGACCTGCAGTTTCTCCGGGCAGTTCAATCCCGGTTTTGGAACCGAATCCCAGCTGTCGGAGTTTTGACAGGAAAAAATCAGAATCGATTTTTGCACTCATTTGAGCCAGTGCATCGTTACAAGAGTATTGCAGGGCTTCTCGAGCTGTTACCGCACCATGGTGATCCAGACAAGTAATCGTGACCCGTTCTCCGTTTACAGTCCGAACATCATACTTTCCGTCACAAATAAAAACTTCATCAGGGGAAATAACACCGGCATCAATAAATGTAGCAACAGAAAAAATCTTGAATACAGATCCCGGTTCGTATGCAGAAACAGCCGGAAGATCCCGCCTCTGTTCCACCGTGGAATTCCGGTACTCATTCAAATTAACCGACGGTAAACTGATATATGATAATATTTCACCGTTTTTAGCATCCGCAGCAATCATCATTACACTTTCCGCATGTGTTGACTCCAGCGCATTCCGGGCAATTTTTTCCAATTTATATTGAAGGTTTGTATCTATGGTCAAATAAACATTTAATCCGGAGCGGGAAGAATTAACGTCCGTACTTAACTGAGGGGCAAGGGTACTCTGCATGGAATATTCCACACCGGCAAGCCCAACTCCGTCATCGCCCATAAAACCAACCAGATGTGACGCCAGATCATTTTCAGGATATACCCTGCCGGGAATCCGATCGAACCGGAAACCGGACAATTTATTATCAGAAATAATTTTTCGCACTGCTTCATATTCATTTTCATCAAGATGTTTTTTTAAATAAAAGACCCGGGAAGAAGATTCAATCTCTCCGATAATTTCTTCTTCACTCATTTCCAGTACCGGAGCAAGTAATTCAGCAACTTCTTCAATCCGGGTAACCGCAGCCGGCGTTACTGATAAATGATAAAAATTGGTAGATACTGCCAACGGACTTCCATTCCGGTCAACAATTGCACCCCTGATCAATTCCTCTGTCTGCGGAGCCGAAACCGGAACTTCCTTTAATGAGAGTTGGAAATACACAACAAGTATATACAATGCCAGTAGGGAAACAAGTACAGCAAACCCGATAAACCGGTTCCGGGGGATGAATCCGCTCATTTTCCGATAACCTTTCCCAATATATTCTGTACAGCAACAAAACCATAATCCCTGGAATCAACGGATTCCAGATAATTATCCCCTACTGCCAGTATCATTCCGTCCGGAACCCGGGTACTGTGTTTAATACGCTGATATTGTGCTTCTGTCAATGGTATTTTTTCTCCTGCCACCAAAAGACTATACTCCGAACCGGCTGAAAAATCCAGTGGGTCTCCTTCTGTACCGACACACCGCTTAATTACGGTCCGGTCATTATATATGTATACAACAACATCACCCCGGCGGGGAAGCGCCCACTGAATCAGTAAATCTACACCAAACGGTTTAGGAATACCATATGCAAGTTTTGACACAAAAACAATACTGCCATCCTGAACAGCCGGTTCCATGGAAACACCTGATACAACCAGAACATCGCATATAAATAGTTTTAACAAAATACCGGCTGCGATACCGATAACAATATATACAACAGCCGGAACTCTTTTTTCCTTTGGATATCTTTTTCCAGAATACATACCCTTTTATTCTAATATGCCCTTCATTTTATGTCGATAGTTGAGTTATGGAAATTATCAGTTACCTTAATGACCAGCAGATAACGGTTGCACCCCGTTCCAGGATTTTCGGGTTGAAAAAACTTCCCCGTAACAGAATACAGTATCAACAGGATGCTAATATATACACATTTGATTTTTCAGATCCAAAACATAAATTCCATCTGCAGTCTGTCTCTGGTAATATCAAAAAGAACCTTACCAGCGTCCTGCAAGCAACACGATGGATTATCTGCCACCGGTTAAAGCAGATGATACTGCTTGCAGGAATGGCAACAGCCGGATTTGCACTGACATTCAGTACCGGCTCATTAATTTCATATATCCGGAGTTTTGCGGTACCGGTTACCCTTGCGTATTTGTCACCGGAAGAAATTGAAGTTCTGGATAATGCAATGGCACAATTCACACTGGTGCTGTCTGATGAAATTGATGCAGCAGGAAATATCCTTGACGGAGAAAACAGTATTACAATAGAGGATATTAACCTGAGGGAACCGGTTACCTATTCCACATACACCGTAAAAAGCGGAGACACTATTTCAGGAATTGCTAAAAAATTCGGATTGACAAACATATCCACGCTGATTGGCGTCAATAATATCGGTAATGTACGGCAGATTATGGAAGGACAAAAATTAACGGTACCGTCCATTGACGGCTTAACATACACCGTACAGAACGATGACACCCTTGCGGGAATTTCTGCACGATATGGAGTTGCAGTAGAAGATATCCTCGATGTAAATGATTTGGCTTCTGCAACATTACACTCCGGACAAAAATTATTTATTCCCGGTGCCCGTCTGGACAACACAACACTCAGAAAAGCATTAGGGGAACTCTTCTCCTACCCGTTGAGCGGAAGCTGGCGGCTTACATCCAAATTCGGTAAGCGTCCGGATCCATTCACCGGGGTAATTTCTTCCCATACAGGTATTGATATGGCAATAGCCCAAGGAACCCCCATCAAATCTGCCATGAGCGGAAAAATTGCAGCAATCGGGTATACCAATATTTATGGAAACTATGTTATAATAGACCACGAGAACGGTTATCAAACACTGTATGCCCATATGCAAAAACCCTGCACCCTGAATAAGGGACAATGGGTTAACCAGGGGACACAGATTGGATTCGTTGGTAATACAGGATATTCGACCGGACCCCACCTGCATTTTTCCGTATACAAAAACGGAAAGCTGATTGATCCGCTAACTGTTCTCAAATAGGATGGATATGAACATGCCTGTCCCGGCATATTTTGTATCCTTGTATTTATCCGGTTGTACCTGCCTTGCTTTCAGGCAGAACCGGTACAGCCGGAAAAACCTGCGGCAGAAAACTGCTTCAGGACATAATACCGGGACTGTACGTATGGTTCTGCCAATATATATTTCAATTCAAGCAGAATGTACAAGCCGGTTCTATTAGGAGAACACATGCAGTCTGTATGCGTATGCCGTATCTGCGGACGGACAATCGAGACAAATTTTCTATACTGCCCGTGGTGCGGACAGTCACGGATTGAAGAATCCGCTTCAAAAAATCTTGACGAAATGTTTTCCCGGCTGGAACAGGTCCGGTTACAGCATAAAGTAAAACATATTGAAAAACTTGACGCAGAACTGGCTGCGCTGGAAAAAGACCTGGATACACTGGTACTCAGTGTGGAGATGCATAAATGAAGCGGCTGATATCCGGTCTTCTGGTTACCGCTGCCGCCGCCGGTTTATATGGGGAAATAACGTTTTCAACCCCGGTACTTAATTCCCGGAATGAAATACTGTTCGGCGTTACCCATTCCCAGCCGGGGGAATTTTCATATACAGCTTTGTTTTCTGCCGGATTGGATACACCTGATGCACAACCGTTGCAGCTTACCTGTTTTCCGGAACAGATGTCTCTGCTGAATAATGGTTCTGTACTCCGCATTAAAAACCGTTACGGAATATCATTATATTCGGTTGCAGCAGGTTCCCTGATGCATACTCCTGCCGGTCTGACAGAAGCCGTTCCCAGCCGACCGGTATCACCGGCGGTAGAATCTGTCAGTCCTGACGGAAAATGGATATGTACCGTAAAAAAAACCGGTTCTTCGACAGCCCAGGTTGTTTTGCAAAATGCATCGGGTTATACAGAAACCGTTCTGATACCGGAAACGGAATTGTCGTACACCGATGTACCAGTACGCTGGTCACCAGACAGTTCTATTTTAATATACGAAAAAAACGGCACATTATATTTTACCGAACCTGACTCCATGTTTAAAAGCAGCCAGCTTCCTGAATATATGCGGGAAATCGGCCGCGGTTCCATCAATGCAGTATATTGGACTGCTTCAAAGAATTTAATTTATATTTCCCATGATTTAATATACCGCATACCGATTTTTGAATTGTATACAAGAGCTGTTTATTCAAATTTTACCGGAATCGGTTCCATTATAGGGCGGTTACCGTTTCCGTTCACCGGTTCCGACCAATTCAGTGTAAACAATAACTTTTCCCGGATGACACTGGTTTCTGATAATAGAACCGTGTATTATTTACAATTGCCCCGTTCCGCAGCATTTGTCCGCCATCTTTTTTCAGAAACAATTACTCCTGATGCGGGAGAATCGGTCACGTTCAAAACACTGTGGAAAACGGACGGCATTCCGGTCATCTGGATACAGCGAAATATTGTCGGTAACGGAGCAATTAGTACTGCAATTACGTTCAATGATGACTATTCCCCGGAACCCGGACCCGTCATGCCTGTCCAGTTACAAATACCGCCCCAGACCGTATCCCCTGTCCAATCACCTGACGGCAGCTATATTTGTTTTCATGACGGATCAGCCGCATACATTTATCAACTGGTAAACTGGCGCAAAACGGCATCCGTGTTATGCGGCCGGCTCATTTCATATTTATGGGCGGATAACACAACAGTATATTTGGGATCTGAAACAACGGTATCCCGCTGGAACATTGATACAACAGAACCGAAATTTTTGTTTCCATCCGCAGCAACAGAATATGCATGGGACAGCACAACCGGCAACCCTGTTGTACAAGCGGATTCAAGCCTGTATGAATATGACAGGGTTTCAGGAAGCTGGCATCCGGCAGGAACAGATTCCCTGCCGGAAAAAAACGTCCAGAATACCAGTTACCGGGTGTTTTTAGGTTCCAGCCCGAATCAGGATTTTACCAATGCCCCGTATGTGCGGAGCCTTACCGGACCTGCGGCTACAAAAATATTATACACTCCGGCAGGAAAGGAATTACCCTCCCGCCCGAAAATTGCGTTGGTATTTGATGCATTTGACAATGCTGACGGACTGGCAGCTGTGCTCAGGATACTGGAGCGTTATTCCCTGAAAGCGACTTTTTTTATCAACGGAGAATTTCTCCGCAGGTATCCGGCAGAAACAGTTTGTATTGCAACCGCCGGACACGAATGCGCTTCCCTTTTTTATACAACCGCAGATTTAACCGATACAGACGGATTTCTGGTTGATGAAGCATTTATCCGGCAGGGACTTGCCCGGAATGAAGACGAATTTTTCGCAACAACGGGCTTTGAGCTGGCGCTTCTGTGGCACGCACCGTTTTACCGGGACACGCCGGAAATACGGAAGGCTGCCGCTGCTGCAGGATACGCAACGATACAACCGGATTTTTTACCGGCAGATACAATCACACTGGAACAGACTGCCGTCTCCGGTACCGAATATATGAGTGCGGCAAATTTGATTGAACAGATTACCGGTTCATTGACAAACGGATCCGTAATACCGGTTTCTTTAGGTATCAGCGGAGGAAGCAGGAGCGATTATCTGTACGATAAACTGGATTTACTTATCGGCGCAATTCTCGATGCCGGTTATGATATTGTTACTGCCGGAACTTTGAACCGGCTTGAGCTGTCTGGCGCAGATACATATCAGATAGAGTAAGCCACGTCATTGCTTCAATAACCGGAACTATTCTGGGACACAGACATACATCATGCCTGCCGGCGATTTCAATACTGCCGGCATGCAAAGAACCGGAACTATCTATCCCAACCGTTTCCTGCGGTTTAAAAATACTGGGAACAGGTTTTACTGCAACCCGGAAAATTATATCATCCCCGTTTGAAATACCGCCTAAAATACCGCCGGCATTATTTGTTCTGAAAGCACACGTACCATTCTGCACAAACATCTGATCATTCATTGCGCTTCCGGTTCCGTCAGCAGCGGCAAACCCGGCACCGAATTCAATACCTTTCACGGCGCCCACAGACAGCATGGCTTTTGCCAGTTCCGCATCAAGCTTGTCAAAAACCGGTTCCCCTGCACCAGCCGGGAATCCGGAGACCCTGCACTCAATAATTCCGCCGCAGCTGTCGCCCTGCCGGCGGAATTCTTCCACCCGGCGCATCATTTCTTCCGCGGCATGCAAATCCGCTGCCCGCATGGCATTCTGTTCAATCACTGAAAAATCAACTGACGCACAGGACACTCCTGCCGCTTTCAGAGTAAATGCAGTAACAGTAATATCCGGTACTACCCTTTCCAGAAAACACCGGGCGACAGCTCCGGCAGCGACACGGGCGGCTGTTTCCCTGCCAGACGCACGGCCTCCACCCCGGTAATCCCGCACACCGAATTTTGCTGTATATGTCATATCAGCATGACCGGGACGAAACATGGATTTCAGATTATCATAGTCTTTTGAAATTTGAGATGTATTTCTGACAAGCAGCGCCACCGGTGTTCCCGTAGTCACCCCGTCAAATACACCGCTCAGAAATTCAACAGTATCCGGCTCTGTACGGGCAGTTACTGCGGCATTCAGTACGCCGTCCTGGACACCCGGTCGACGGCGGTTCAGTGCAGCCTGAACAACATCTGTAGAAAGTGGTATACCGGCAGGACACCCGTCAACTATAACCCCCAACGCAGCGCCATGACTTTCACCGAATGTCGTGATTTTAAACAAAGTACCGAATGAACTGCCCGCCATGAAGAACCTCTGGAAAACTAAAATAATACTGAATCATACCACAGCTCCCCGGGATGGGCAACCGGGAAAAATGGAATTTAGTGATTACTAATGGTTAAGCAGACAATACGAAAATCCCGGTTTTTATCAGCCGATACCTGCGGCATACCGTATTTTATCCGCAACCGATTGTGCGGGCCGGGGGCCATACACCAGAAAACCGGCATTGGACAAATCCAGGAGCCTGGCCAGTTCCTGTTCAACTTCACTCCGGGTGATACTCCTGATACAGGCAACCGTTTCCCCGGTAGAACGCTGAGGGAAACCAAAACTACTGTTCCGGGCAAGACGCTTCATCCGGTATTCAATTTCTTCCGAAGAAATAATTTCTTCTCCACACAGGTGCTCACAGGCTGCTGTCAATTCGTCATCCCTGAATCCTGAATGCAACAGTATCCGGAGCTCTGAAAACAACGCATCGGTAACCCGGACGGCATTTTTTCGGGAAGAAGATGCATAGCCACACCAACAGGCTGCATCCCGGTAAAAGGTAAAAAAACTGTATACATTGTAACTATAGGCACCTTCTTCCCGGAGCTTTTGAAACAAACGGGAACTCATTGTGTCTCCAATCAGTGCATTGAGCATCGCCAGCGTATAATACTGCCGTTCTGTTACCGGCAATGCCACCGGCAGCTGCATAAAAAACTGCATCTGCCGGAACGATGCTTCTACAAAGCGGACACCGGGTTGCCAGACAGGAGCTGCCAATCCTGCAATCTGAGATTCAAAATCCCCAGCAGACAAACGGGACGGCAGCTTCTCCAGCCGCCGGGCCAGCAAATCAGGCTTTACATTACCGGCAGCACATACAACCAAAACTCCGCCACGGATATGGACAGCATACCATTCCCGCAACTGTGTCTCTGTCAGATGCGCCACATCGTCTACGGTACCGGCAATACTCGCCGATACCGGATGTCCCGGCCACACGGCTTCGGATGCAGCATCCAATGCGGTCTCTTCCGGATCATCCAGGGACAGAATAATTTCGTTCTGAATTACAGAACGTTCCCTTCCGACTTCCCTGCTGTCAAACATGGAATTCATTGTCATGTCACAAAGCACATCAAGCGCAACAGATGTATGCTCCGCCGGAACAACACAATGGACACAGAGATTTTCCCGTTCCGTAAATGCATTGATATAGCCGCCGATTCTGTCAAACGCAGTCGCAATATCAAATGCGGTACGGGTTGCTGTACCTTTAAACAACATGTGCTCTGTAAAGTGGGAAATGCCCCGTAATTCAGGCGGCTCATACCGGGAACCGGTACGAAACCAAAAGCCGAGTGCAACTGTTTGCACAGAAGCATCCGGCTCGGCTATGAGTATAATATTGTTACTGAGAACCTGTGTCGTTACGGACATTCCTCAGGATTTTTTTCCCTCGATAGCATCAATATATGACAGATTCAGACGACCCATTTTATCAATTTCCAGCAGTTTTACCGGAATATGCTGGCCTTCTTTAATCACATCGGTAACTTTTTCAACCCGGGAACGGGACAGTTTTGAAATATGGCACAAACCTTCTTTGCCGGGAAGAATTTCCACAAATGCACCGAAATCCATAATCCGTTTTACCGTTCCCTGATATATAGCGCCAACCTCAGGATCTTCCACAATAGCTTTAACAGCAGCTTTTGCATCATCAGTTGACTTGCCGGTTTTACCGTAAATGGTAACAGTACCGTCGTCTTCTGTGTTAATTGTTACACCATACATGGCGGAAATACCCTTTACGGTTTTTCCACCGGGACCGATCAGCGCACCGATTTTATCCACATCGATTTTCATCGTTTCAATTTTAGGTGCATATTCACTGATTTTAGGAGCAGGTTTGCTGATTGTCTGATTCATGATGCCAAGGATATGCAGGCGGCCACGTTTTGCCTGGGCAAGGGCCTTCTGCATAATTTCCGTTGTAACACCGGCAATTTTTATATCCATCTGGAATCCGGTGATACCGTCTTCGGTTCCGGCAACTTTAAAATCCATATCGCCGAGATGGTCTTCTTCACCGAGAATATCAGATAAAATTGCATACTTTTCGTATTTATCACCTTCGGTAATCAAACCCATGGCAATACCAGCCACCGGTTTCTTCATCGGGACACCGGCCGCCAGCATACAGAGGGTACCGCCACACACAGATGCCATAGAAGAAGAACCGTTCGACTCCATAATTTCAGAAACAACCCGCACAGTATACGGGAACTCTTCCCGGGTCGGAACCATCGGCTCCAAAGAGCGGCGGGCAAGATTACCATGACCGATTTCCCGCCGTCCGGTTCCCATGCGCCCTACTTCCCCGACAGAATAAGGAGGGAAGTTGTAATGCAGGATAAAATGTTCCCGGCGGTCGCCTTCTATATCATCATAAACCTGTTCGTCAAGAGCCGTTCCCAAGGTTGCAACAGCCAGAGACTGGGTTTCACCACGGGTAAAAATCGCAGATCCATGGGGCCGGGGTAATACGTTAATTTCACAAGTGATAGGCCGGATATCTTCCGTACCACGTCCATCAACCCGGATACCCCGTTCCAGAATACTTTTCCTCAAAATATTGTATTCCATATCTTCAAACAACCCGTTAAAAAGCTTCATCTGGGTTTCATCAGCAAGTTGTTCCGCATATTTTTCTGCGAGACAGTTTTTGACAGCAGCAATAGCATCATGCCGCTGCTGCTTGCCTTTGACAAAGCACGCTTCTTCCATGGCCGGCATTGCTTCCGCAAGTATTGCATCTTTATTTTCCAGTTCCACCGTTACCGGGCACAATGGCAGTTTTTCCTTTCCGGCCAGTTTCCGTAATTCGTCCTGCAGATGACACATTGCGGTAATGAATTCCTGGGCTTTTGCCAATGCTCCCAGCATAACGTCTTCTGAAACTTCATTGGCACCGCCTTCGACCATGGTAAACCCGTCGGCTGTACCTGCTACAACAATTTCCAATTGGGCCTTTTCAATCTGGGCATATGTAGGATTCAACACATATTCACCGTCCACAAAGGCAACACGGACACCGGCAACAGGTCCGTTGAACGGAATATCAGAGACCACGACAGCAGCAGAACTGGCAATAACTGCCAAAATATCCGGCGGATTGATCTGGTCAGAAGAAACACAGGTGGGTACAATCTGAATTTCCCGTCCGAATGCTACTTCAAACAAAGGCCGCATGGGGCGGTCAATAAGCCGGGAAACAAGGATTTCCTTGTCTTTCGGACGGCCTTCACGCTTGATAAAGCCGCCGGGTATTTTGCCGGCAGCATAATACTTTTCATTATAATCAACAGTAACCGGTACAAAATCAAGTCCTTCCTGGGCAGTACCGGATGCACATGCGGTAGCAATTACTGCCGAACCGCCGAACTGGGCATATACTGCACCGTTTGCCTGTTTTGCCAGACGACCTGTTTCCAGAATCAATTCCTGATCTCCGATTTTATATGATACTCTATGAACCATACTTATTCTCCTTAAATAAAAAACATCCGCTGTACAGATGTGAAAAAGGACAGCCTCCCGCACACAACGGCAGCAGGCTGTCCTCCCAGCTTACTTGCGCAATCCAAGTTCTTTAATAAGCGCACGATATGTTTCCAAATCCTTGCGCTGCAGATACTTTAACAGACTTCTGCGCTGACCGACCATTTTGATAAGACTGCGTGATGCACTCTTATCTTTTTTAAAGGTTTTACAGTGCTCTGTAAGCTGTTTAATCCGTTCAGTCAGCAAAGCAACCTGAACTTTTGTGTTGCCGGTATCCCGTTCGTTTGCACCGAACTTGGAAATAACTGCGGCAGTTGTGTCTTTTGTAAGTGCCATTACTTACTCCTTCTATTTTTCCCTAAAATAACCACCAATTACTATACCGTTGAAAATTCAACGGAAACAATTTCATCCGGTATTCTGCTAATCCACGGACTAGAGATTTCCAGACTTCCGCCGGAACAGGTTACACGGGCTTCTGCAGTAACAACTTCATGCTGGAACCTGCCGGTAACCTGAACCGCATAACAGCCTTCTGCAGGCACTACCTGATAGTCACCATTACGGTATTTTCCCGGAACACCGTGAAAAACACCGGGAGTACCAGATTGCGTCCACGTATATCTGGAACAATCCAGACAAAATGACCGCCCCAAAAGCCGGGATACATAGTGCATATCGCCCTTTTCTACAGCACTCCGTATCAGTGAAGAACTGACCCTGACGCCGTTTTCCAAAACCGGCGCAATAACCTGCAATTCAAGTCCCTGTATCTGAAAAAAACGGGCAATTTGAGGAATATCCATTGCTCCGTAACAGCCACATCGAAAATCGGGACCTTCCGCCAGATATTTCATAGCCAAAGATTTTATAAGTACCGATAAAAAATGTCTGCCTTCCATTCTACCGAATTCACTGGAAAAGTCAATGACTACTACAAATGCAAAACCAGCTTTCCTGAATATATCCAGCCGCTGCTTCAGGGTATACACGGAACCATTGAATGAATCCGGACACGTAACCGCCCGGGGTGGAACCGCAAACGTTATAATTCCCGGCAACAGTGTCTGGCGGGATAAAACAGCCCTGAACAGGGCAAAGTGACCGGTATGAGCACCGTCAAATCCACCGACAGTCAAAGCGGTTCCTGAACAACCGTAGCACTCTGCCCCGGGACCAGACCAATCGTGACTGACAATATCATTCCAATTATAGACGGTAAACGGATACCCCATAGCATTACCTCTCCCGGGGAACAACAAACCGGTACCGTAATTGACCTTTGCAGAGATTTATAACTCCGGCAAAAATACCGGCAGAAAAAACCGCATAATCTCCGTCATGTATCAGGGTATTCTTTCCCGGAATATTATCGTATTCACAAATAAACCACTCCCTACGAAGCGGTCTGCCGGCATAAAACGAACCGGCATACTCCTGCAATAACACTGCCGGAAAAAGACCACACTCAACAGCTGACCCAGGAAGGAAAGGTTTTACCGCACCGGCTATCAGATCCGGATTTTTGTCAATAGAACAAACAGATGCAGACTGAGACTGAATCTGCCCCCTGCTGTTTAATGTAAAGGGTTCGAGATAATCCGAAAAAACTGCATTCTCCAACCGGAATGCTCCGACACCCGTTCGTCTTAGCGCAACCACGTGGGCACAGGAACCGACAGCAACAGCAATATCCCGTGCCAATGAACGGATATACGTTCCTTTTGAACATTCTATTTCAAATAATCCGTAAGGGGCTTCGTATGCAGTCATTTCCAACCGGCGGATTGTCACAGTCCGGACTGGAAGTTCCACCGTATCTCCGGAACGGGCAATGTCACTTGCTCGTTTTCCGTTGACATGGACAGCAGAAAACGCCGGCGGAGTTTGGTTTATTGGTCCCCTGAAACGTGGCAAAATCTGCTCCAAACGCTCACGATCCGGTACCGGGGCAGATGCAGTAACAGTACCGGAAATTTCCAATGTATCTGTTTCCGTCCCGAAACATACCACAGCCTGATAAATTTTATCCGCTGCAGTAATATACGGTACGAGCCGGGTAAGCCTGCCGACTAAAACAACAAGCAACCCTTCTGCAAAACTGTCCAGCGTACCGGTGTGCCCCACTTTGCCTGTATGGAGTGCCTGTTTTACCGCTCCAAGGGATGCGAAACTGGTGACACCGGATTGTTTCGTATATAAAAGAATACCGGAAACAGCATCATTTTTTTTCAGATGCAGACTCCTGTGATACATCCGCCGGGGATTCCAGTCCGGTTCCAGTGTTTGAAGAAGCTTCCAGTTCATTCAATTTGCGTACCATTTCAAAACCATCACGGATACTGGTATCAGCAATAAAAGTAAGTTTAGGAAACTGCCGCAGTGTCAGGCGACCGGCAATTTTTGACTGAATAAAGCCGGCGGCATTCTGAAGTCCTTTAACACCTTTTTCCGTCTGCTTCTCATCCATGAAACTGGATACATACACTTTTGCATAACTTAAATCCCCGGAAACATCCACCCGGTTTACCGTTAAAAAAGATGAAACACGGGGATCCTTTATCTGGTGGGTGAGAATCATCCGGGATATTTCATCCCGGATTTGTTCGCCCAACCGGACAAGTCTGAATGAACCCATGACCGTTCCTACTCCTCTGCACCGGTATCCGTACTGGATTCAGACTGGGCTGCCGAATCAGACAGTTTACGGGCAACCTCAACGAATTCAAAGACTTCAAACTGATCGCCCACCTGGATGTCGTGCCAGCTGTCAATACCAATACCGCACTCATATCCGGCAGTTACTTCCTTGACATCATCTTTAAAGCGCTTGAGGGAAGAAATTTTTCCGGTATACACAACAATACCTTCCCGGATTACGTTTACACTACTGGTCCGTTTGACTATTCCCTGCAGGACATACGCACCGGCAATAGTACCGACTTTAGGAACACGGAATGTATCCCGGACTTCAACCATACCGGTAACTTCTTCCTTAACATCAGGCTTCAGCATACCTTCCATTGCCAGTGTAATTTCTTCCACAGCCTTATAAATAACATTGTATTTTCTAATGTCAACCTTTTCCTGATCCGCAAGTATTTTTGCTTTAGGCGTCGGACGGACATTGAAACCAACAATAATGGCGTTTGAATCAGCTGCCGCCAGCATAACATCACTTTCATTGATAGCACCGGCGGAAGAGTGGATAACCACAAGGCGTATATCTTTGGTGGATAGTTTTTCCAATGATGATTTGAGAGCCTCCGCAGAACCCTGCACATCTGCTTTAATGATAACCTTCAATTCCATTACTTCGCCGGCATCGATTGTATCATACAGATTATCAAGTGTAACTTTCTTGACACTCTTTGCGTCCTCAAACCGCTTCAGTTCCTGTCGCTTGGCAGAAATAGACCGGGCAGTCTTTTCTGTATCGGTAACCTGGAACGGATCACCTGCGTTCGGCATGGATTCCATACCCAGAATCTCCACCGGCATACTGGGCGTTGCTTCGTCAATCTTTTCACCCCGGTCATTAAATACAGCCCTGACCCGTCCTGAATAAATACCGGCAACAAACGGATCTCCGGTACGCAGGGTTCCACGCTCTACAATAACTGTGGATACGACACCCCGGCCGTGATCAACCCGGGATTCAATGATTTTACCTTCTGCACGGCAGTTCCAGGTAGCCTTTAATTCAAGAACTTCTGCCTGCAATAAAATTGCATCCAGCAAATCATCCAGCCCTTCTTTTTTCAGGGCACTGATATGAACAAACTGAGTATCGCCGCCCCATTCCTCAGGAATTAAACCTAAATCAGACAACTGCGTCTTTACCCGATCAGGATTTGCTTCCGGTTTATCTATTTTGTTTACAGCAACAATAATCGGAACCGCCGCATCCTTTGCGTGATTGATGGCTTCGATTGTCTGGGGCATCACACCGTCGTCAGCGGCAACAACCAATACTACGATGTCGGTAATTTTTGCCCCCCGTGCCCGCATCATTGTAAACGCTTCGTGCCCCGGTGTATCCAGGAATGTAATTCTACCTTTCGGGGTTTCAACCATGTAGGCACCGATATGCTGGGTAATACCGCCGAATTCACCTTCCGCCACATGGGCGCTGCGGATTGCATCCAGAGTTTTTGTCTTACCGTGATCGACATGTCCCATAATCGTTACAACCGGCGGTCTGGTACGTAAATCGCTTTCATCCCCGGCATCGCTTTCAATAACGGTTTCATCATACAAACTGATAATATGCACATCACAGCCGTATTCTGATGCCAATAATGTTGCCGTATCCGCATCAATTGACTGGGTAATGGAAACCATCATACCCATAGACATCAGTTTACTGATAATTTCCGACGCCTTCAAATTCATTTTTTTAGCAAGATCTGACACAGAAATCGTTTCCATAATCTCAATGGATGATGGTACTGGATTTGTCATCACTGCTTGTTTTTTCTTCTGATTATACAGCTTATCTTCTATAAAATTTTC
>CALXOI010000048.1 GCA_944389965.1 uncultured Treponema sp. | reverse complement strand
GATTGCAGCTGCGTCGTATGTTGAATGTACACCTGTTCAAGAGCAAGTTTTAAAAGGGGCTCTGGATGGTGCTGATTTATATGTACAATCCCAGACCGGAACCGGAAAAACTGCTGCGTATTTAACTGCTGTGATACAAGAAATGTTAGATCGGTCGGATATTACCGGTAAAACTGCTCTTATTATGGTTCCAACCCGGGAACTTGCAGTGCAGGTGGAACAAGAGGCATCTGTGTTGTTGTCAGCAACCGGGTTAAAAGCGGGTAGTTTTTACGGCGGAGTGGGATATAATAAACAGACCGCATTGTTAAAAAAACATGTGGATATTATTATCGGAACACCCGGCAGGGTCATTGATTTACAAGAATCCGGATCGATGGATTTGAGCAAAGTTGCATTCTTGGTTATTGATGAGGCTGACCGGATGTTCGATATGGGGTTTTATCCGGATTTACGCCGGTTGATTAAATTTCTTCCGGGAACAAAAGAGCGGCAGACAATGCTTTTCAGCGCAACGCTCAATACATATGTAAAAAATCTCGCATGGGAATATACAGAAAATGCCCGGGAAATTACGATTGAAGCAGAACAAATAACAGTAGAGGAAATCGATCAGCAGTTATTCCATGTTTCCAGTGATTCAAAAATGAAACTGTTGTTGGGAATCCTTTTGTCGGAAAAACCGGAAAGTGTCATTGTATTCTGTAACACAAAGCGTAGTTGTGAAATTGTTGCAAAACGGCTCCAGATGAACGGGATTGAGTCGGAATTTATCATCGGTGATTTACCCCAGTCAAAACGGCTGCAGGTATTGAATTCTTTTAAAAGCGGATCCCTGAAATGTCTCGTTGCGACAGATGTCGCCGCCCGAGGAATTGATGTGACAGATTTGGCTATGGTTGTCAATTATGACCTGCCGAATGAAGCTGAAAATTATGTTCACCGGATTGGCCGGACAGCCCGGGCTGGTAAAAGCGGCAAAGCGTATACCTTTTGTAGTGAGCAGGATGTGTATAATCTGCCTGCTATTGAGCGGTATCTTGGAAACCCTATTCCCGCTTCTGTGGCTTTTGATGATATGATGGCGGAGGATAAAAGTGCCGGTGTATATATCCGTACCGGTATGTATGGTGACGAGGAACGGGGTGATTCATCCGGTGGAAGGCGGCGGGAGCGTTCCGGAGCCCGAAACCCGTCTGGTGCCGGTTCTGGTAAACGTGGAAAAAAAACAGGCGGTTTGCGGGAAGATTTTGCCCGGAACAGAAAAGCCGGCACGGGTACTGGTTCCCGGAAGCGTACATCCGGCGGGGGAAACAGCAATCCTGATGTCGAGCTGTCGTCATTGTCGTTTGATGAACGGATGAAAGTATATAAAGAAAAATATGCTACGGGAAAAACGTCCGGTCAGCAGAACGGATCAGTCCGTTCAGGAACAAAGAAATCTGAAAATAATACCATGTCGCATAAGAAAACTTATGAAAAGAACCGGACACAACGGCCGGAAACAGCTTCGGGTTCGGTAACAGCCCGTCCCCGGAATCCTGTTACGCCTGCCGTTCCGGTTCAATCGGAACAGAAAACGCAGGGCTTTTTTACAAAAATCAAAAAATTGTTTTCAAAAAAAAACTCATAATTGATTAAAAGGATTTATTATATGATTACAGTCAGTGATGTCAGTTTGAAATTCGGGGACAGACCCTTGTTCAAGGATGTTAATCTAAAATTTACTCCCGGTAACTGCTATGGCATTATTGGTGCCAATGGAGCCGGAAAATCTACATTTTTAAAAGTATTATCCGGAGAACAGGAACACGATTCAGGGCAGATTAGTTTTACACCCGGTGAGCGCATGGCTGTTTTAAAGCAGGACCATTTTGCTTATGAAGATTTTTCAGTAAAAGATACTGTAATGATGGGGTATCCCCGGCTGTATCAATGCTACAAAGACCGGGAAGCTATTTATGAAAAAGCTGATTTTACGGAAGAAGATGGGATTCGGGCCAGCGAACTGGAAAGTGAATTCAGTGAAATGGGAGGCTGGGAAGCGGAGAACCAGATAGAACAAATGCTTTCCGGGCTTGGACTGGAAGAGGAATATCACGACCGGATGATGAACGAGTTGGATGAAAGCCGCAAAGTGCGGGTTCTCTTGGCTCAGGCACTGTTCGGTGAGCCGGATATACTGTTGCTTGATGAACCGACGAACGGTCTTGACCTGGAGTCCATCAGCTGGCTTGAGGATTTTTTAATCGATTTCCCTAATACGGTAATTGTTGTCAGTCATGACCGCCATTTTTTAAATGCTGTATGTACGTATATTTGCGACATTGATTACGGAAAAATCAGCTTGTTCAGCGGTAATTATGATTTCTGGTATCAAATGAGTCAGATTATGCAGCGACAGGCAAAAGATCAGGCTAAAAAACGTGAAGAAAAAATGAAGGATTTACGGGAATTCATCCAGCGGTTTGCGTCAAATGCTGCAAAAAGCCGTCAGGCAACAAGCCGTAAAAAGATATACGATAAACTGGCACTGGAGGAGCTGCCGGTTACCAGCAGAAAATTTCCTTATGTTAATTTTAAGCCGGATAGAGAAATAGGTAATAATGTGCTGCGAGTTGAAAAACTCAATTATACTGTAGAAGGAATCCGTCTGCTGAACGATTTTTCTCTTACGGTAAACCGTGGGGATAAAATTGCATTTGTCGGTATTGAACATAAATCAAAAAGTGCTTTTTTTGATATTATTACCGGAAATTTAAAAGCTGATTCCGGCGATTATTACTGGGGACAGACCGTTACGTCGGCATATCTCGGAGCAGATAATTCCCGCTGGTTTGAAACGGATGCAAACATCACAGAATGGCTCCGGCAGTACTCTCCGGAACAAGACGATGCATATGTCCGGGGATTTTTAGGCAGAATGCTGTTCAGTGGCGATGAATCACTCAAGCCGGTAAAAGTCCTTTCCGGAGGAGAAAAGGTCCGCTGTATGCTGTCAAAACTCATGCTGAGTGGTGCCAATGTGTTGATACTGGATGAGCCGACAAATCATCTTGATTTGGAAGCGATTACCAGTTTGAATGAAGCATTGGTGAATTTTCCCGGTGTTGTGCTGTTTAACAGCCATGATCATGAATTCATTTCATCAATTGCCACCCGATTGATAGAAATCACTCCTGCGGGAGTGATCGACCGGATGATGAATTTTGATGACTATTTGAAAGACGACCAGATCAGACAACAGCGTGATGTTTTTTATGGAGGAACCGGAAAAAACATCAAATTTTAGCATAACCGGTATTGTTCCCTTCGGAATGGAATCTGGAACAAAAAAGTTTCAGGTTCCGCAGGGATATTGTTTTTGCGGATAGCCGGATAAAAAGATATATATTTTCTACATTTTTTTAAGATTTTTTATCTTGAAATATTACTCAATTAGTATATAATTTATATTTATGGATATGGACGTAAAAAAAAGAAAGTTTGGATTGCTTGCTGATGGTTCAAAAGTCAGTTTATATACAGTTGATAACGGCGAAATGTCTTTTTCTGTAACAAATTATGGCTGTGTAATTACCAGTATATGTGTTCCTTCTAAAAAAGGTATTGTATCAGATGTTGTTTTAGGACCGGCAACTTTTGACGGATTGATTAATTCCGATATATATTTTGGTGCTTGTGTCGGCAGGTTTGCGAACCGGATAAGTGGTGCTTCTTTTTCCATCGACGGAAACCAGTATCAGTTAGATAAAAATGATGGCGATAATTGCCTTCACAGCGGTTTTTTCCGGTGGGATAAGCAGTTGTGGGATGCCGAAATTGTTGAAACTGCATCCGGTACCGGTATCCGTTTTTCACGGATGTCACCGGACGGAGAGCAGGGAATGCCAGGAAATATGCAGGTATCGGTGACCTATCTGCTGAATTCCCATAATGCATTGACAATTCATTATGATGCGGTTTCTGACGCAGTGACACCGGTTAATATAACGAACCACTCATATTTTAACTTGGCTGGTCATAATTCCGGTTCGATAGATACCCATATCCTGACATTGGATTGTTCTTCATATCTGGAAACGGATGAATACAGAATTCCTACCGGTGCGGTCTTGCCGGTTGATAATACACCTTTCGATTTCAGAAATCCGAAAGCAATCGGTACGGATTTGCACACAGCTGATTTTAACGGTGCAAAAGGTTATGATCACTGCTATTGTATTGACCGGAAGAAGGGAAAGCTGGTTCAATTTGCAACCGTATTTGAACCGGTTTCCGGCAGGACAATGACTGTTTTAACTGATATGCCCGGAGTACAATTTTATACTGGAAATTGGATTGAAGGTATCAGTGGGAAAAATGGATATGTTTATCATGATTATGACGGATTTTGTCTTGAAACCCAGCAGTATCCTGATGCACCTAATAAACCGGATTTTCCTTCCTGCTTATTGCATCCGGGTGACAGATTGTCTTCAACAACGGTATATCAGTTTAAATGGTAAAACTGCAGCTGTTTTAAGCTGTTAATTATATATGTTTTTTATAAATATCAAGGGGTTATGATGGACGTTCAATTACAGGAATTGATTGATAAGATCAAAAAAGACGGAGTCGCTTCTGCAGAAAAAGCAGCTGCATCAATCATTGCTGAAGCTGAAAAAAAGGCGGCTTCAATTGTTGCCGGAGCAGAAGCACAGGCTGCTGAAATTATTAAAAACGGGAATGCAGAGACAACCCGTATGGAAAAAGCCAGTATTGACGCAATCCGTCAGGCTGCACGGAATATTATTTTAACGTTCCGAGACAGTATTACCGCCCAATTGAACAGTATTATTTCAGTTCAGGTTTCCCAAGCATATTCTGCTGAGATGTTGAAAACTGTAATTCCAGAAACAATTAAAGCTTGGGCTGCACAGACAAATGCTGATGATATATCCGTCTTGTTGCCGGCAAAAGATACAGAGGCATTGCAGGATTATTTTGTTTCTGTACTGAAATCAGAACTGGCAAAAGGGCTTGAGCTAAAAGCCGATAAAACGCTTGATGTAGGGTTCCGTATCGGAAGCCGTGATGGTGCTGCATATTATGATTTTTCTGCGGAATCTGTTGCCGCCTTATTTGCCGCATACCTGAATCCGCGGACTGCTTTGATTATGAAAGAAGCTGCTGCTTCTGTTACAGAAGGAAGTGTGTAAGTGGGCGGATGGTATTATTTAATGTCACAGCTTCCTGCTTTGACAGTATCATCTGAACGACCGCTGCCGGTTACGGAAGAATACTTTATGGAGCTATGTTCCCGTTTTTTGGGCAGCCGGCAGATGGCTGTATTGAAGAGTATATCTTTGGAACCACCCCGCGTCAGGACAAAAACAGGTTCAGTACTTCTGGATACATGGTATGAAAACGAGCGGATGCTCCGATTCGCTTTGGCCAAGATTCGCGCTGTGAGAATGAAAAAAGATATTGAGTTTCCAGCAGATTCAATTTCTCCGGATATAGTCCAATATGCCAGAACAGCATGCGGAATGGATAGTCCTTTGGCTGCAGAGGAATATCTGAATGAAATCCGGGGTATGTTGTTGGACCGGATTACCCCCTTTGATCAGTTTTCAACAGATGCAGTGTATTTATATGCGCTGAAGTTAAAACTTGCGCAACGGATGAAATCATTTACTGAAGAAGCAGGGGCAGCTTCCTATAGAATGATATATGATCATATTCTTGGAGAATCAAAATGACAGATACAAAAGGTAAAGTTGTTGCCGTCAACGGCAATATGATAAGTGTTGCGTTTGATGGTATTGTTTCACTCAATGAAGTCGGCTATGTTCATGTTGGCGGTAAAAAACTGAAAAGTGAAGTAATCCGTATTAGAAACGGAAGAGCGCAGCTTCAGGTATATGAAATGACAAAAGGTATCAGTACCGGAGATGAGGTTGAATTTACCGGTGAATTGTTGTCTGTTGAATTGGGGCCCGGTCTGTTAGGACAAGTTTTTGACGGTTTGCAAAACCCGCTGCCGCAACTGGCGGAACAGGCTGGATATTTTCTGGAACGGGGAATTTATCTTGACCCTGTTCCTAATGATAATGTCTGGGAGTTTACTCCATTGGCAAAAAACGGTGACACCGTTCGCCGTGGTGACGTGTTGGGCTCCGTACCGGAAGGTCCGTTCCAGCATAAAATAATGGTGCCTTTTGGATTGTATGGTACATACAAAGTTAAATCCATCAAGCCTGCCGGAGAATATAAGCTTAAGGACACAATTGCAGTGCTTGCTGATGAAAAAGGAGTGGAAACAGAAGTTTCCATGAGTTTCCAGTGGCCGGTCAAGCGTGCGGTTGATTGTTATGCAGAGCGCCTGAAGCCGGAAGAAACGATGGTGACAAAAATCCGTCTTATTGACACTTTTTTCCCTGTTGCAAAAGGTGGAACATATTGTATTCCTGGTCCGTTCGGTGCCGGTAAAACAGTTCTGCAGCATACAACGAGCCGCAATGCAGACGTAGATGTTGTAATTGTAGCTGCCTGTGGTGAACGGGCTGGTGAAGTCGTGGAAATTCTTAAAGAATTTCCCGAGCTGACAGATCCCCGTACCGGACGCTCTTTAATGGAACGAACGATTATTATCTGCAACACATCATCAATGCCGGTTGCTGCTCGGGAAGCATCTGTGTATACCGGGGTGACTCTGGCGGAATATTACCGGCAGATGGGACTTCATGTCTTGTTGCTTGCAGATTCCACCAGCCGGTGGGCTCAGGCACTCCGGGAAATGTCCGGCCGTTTGGAAGAAATCCCTGGCGAAGAAGCATTCCCTGCTTATCTGGAATCATACATTGCCGCTTTCTATGAACGGGCGGGTATTGTCAGATTGAATGATGGTTCCATCGGTTCTGTAACAATCGGTGGTACGGTGTCTCCTGCCGGTGGAAACTTTGAGGAACCTGTTACCCAGGCAACGCTGAAAGTTGTCGGAGCCTTTCACGGGTTGTCCCGGGAACGGTCTGATGCCCGTAAGTATCCGGCAATCAATCCGTACGAATCTTGGTCAAAGTACACGAGTGTTATCCGCAAAGATTGGGTGGATTTCGCCAGAAGTTGCCTGTTCCGCGGTGCGGAGGTAGGTCAGATGATGAAAGTTGTGGGTGAAGAGGGCACCAGTCTGGAAGATTTTATTGTATATCTAAAGAGCGATTTTCTAGATGCTGTTTATCTGCAGCAAAATTCTTTTGATGAAGTTGATGCGGCTGCGGATGTTGAACGTCAGACGTATGTATTCAAATTACTGCTGAAAATTTTAGGTTCTGATTTTGCTCTTGAAACAAAGGATGAAGCCCGAACCTATTTTAACCAGCTGCGCCAGAAGTTTATTGACTGGAACTACAGTATTTGGCAGAGCAGTGATTTTAATAAAAATGAAGTGGAAATAAATGAGCTGTATGACTCAAAATCCGGAAAACAGACCGGTGCTGTTACAGTTCTGCTGAAGGATGGTGAATAGTTATGAATAAAATTTATAGTAAAATTGAATCAATCAGTGGAAGTGTTATTACGGTTCGTGCTGAAGGCGTAAAATATAATGAGCTGGCAGAAATTGAAACTGCGTTCGGGACATCACTGGCAGAGGTCAACCGGATTGATGGCGATATAGTGTCACTGCAGGTGTTTGCCGGCGGTCGGGGTGTTTCAACCGGTGATAAAATCCGTTTTTTGGGTCGGGAAATGCAGGTCTGTTTTTCTGATAATCTGTTAGGACGGATTTTCAACGGTTCTGGAGAACCTCGTGACAAAGGTCCTGCCTTGCGGGATAATCCGGTTGAAATCGGAGGTCCATCTGTCAACCCGTCAAAGCGTATTATGGCCCGCCGTATGATTCGTACCGGTATTCCGATGATTGATATGTTCAATACCTTGGTTGTTTCTCAGAAACTACCGATTTTTTCTATTTCCGGTGAACCATACAATGAACTGTTGGCCCGGATTGCTATGCAGGCGGAAGTCGATGTCATTGTTTTAGGTGGTATGGGATTGAAATACGATGATTATCTGTATTTCAAAAGTACATTGGAAGAAGGCGGTGCCTTGAGCCGTACCGTCATGTTTGTTCATACAGCTGCTGATCCTACTGTTGAATGCCTGAAAATTCCCGACATGAGTCTTGCGGTGGCGGAACAGTTTGCTTTGCAGGGTAAAGATGTATTGGTATTGCTGACAGATATGACAAACTTCGCAGATTCAATGAAAGAAATTGCGATTACCCAGGAACAGGTACCGTCAAACCGGGGATATCCGGGGGATTTATACAGTCAGTTGGCAAGCCGTTATGAAAAGGCTGTCGACTTTGATGACGCCGGTTCTGTAACCATTCTTGCGGTTACGACAATGCCTGGTGATGATGTTACACATCCGGTTCCTGACAATACAGGATATATTACAGAGGGGCAGTTCTACTTGAAAGGCGGACGTATTGAACCGTTTGGTTCTTTGTCCCGCTTGAAACAAAACGTTAATGGTAAAACCCGTAATGATCACCGCGCACTTATGGATGGAATGATACGGTTGTATTCTGCATACAAAGATACGCTGGAAAAGAAATCAATGGGCTTTGTCATGACGGAATGGGATGAAAAGCTGTTGAAGTATGGTGAAATGTTTGAAGCAGAGATGATGGATTTGTCTGTCAATATTCCTCTGGAAGGTGCGCTGGATAAAGGCTGGCACATTCTTGCCGCATGTTTTAACAGTGAAGAAACCGGGATTAAGTCAGAATTGATTTCCCAGTATTGGCCGGAACACTGAAAGGGTGACTGCTCATGGCAACGATTAAGCTGACTAAAAATGAGCTGAAAAATCAGAAAGATGCTTTGAAAATGTATCAACGGTATCTTCCTACATTGACGCTCAAAAAACAACAGCTTCAAACAGAAATACGAATAATTGATGCCCGGGCACAGGAAGTCCGGGCCCGGCGCAAAATGTTGGAAGCAGAATTTACCAAATGGATTGCAGTCTTTGGAGAACCTGATGTATTCAAACCGGATATGGTAAAAGTCAGTAATATCCGAAAAGGTACCGGTAATATTGCCGGTGTTACTATTCCTGTATACCAAGGTGCTGATTTTTCCCGTGGAGATTACGATTTGTATGCGACCCCATTATGGATTGACATGGCTGCTGACCGGATGGAGCAAGCTTTGTCCTTGGATTTGGAAGCGGATGTTCTTGATGAACAGGTCCGGTTATTGCAGATTGAACTCCGGACTACAACCCAACGGGTTAATTTGTTTGAAAAAGTAAAAATTCCGGAAACAAAAGCAAATATAAAAAAAATATCCGTTTATCTGGGCGACCAGCAGGTTGCGGCTGTTGTCCGGGGTAAAATTTCAAAGAAGAATCTTGAAAATGCTGTGCGGAAAGCAGCGCAGGAGGCTGCCGAATGATAGTTCCGATGAAGAAAGTTTCTTTTGTGATGCTTGAACAGCAGCGGAAAGATGCATTAAAAAAACTCCGCCGGCTTGGTGTCGTTCATCTGGAACGTCTCACAGGAAACAGTGCTGCGCTTTCCGATTTCCGTGATGCATATGCAAAAGCAGATGCTGCCTATCGGATTCTGGCTGAAATAAAGCATCCCCGGCAGCAAGGTACGGCCTCGTCCATCTCTTTTGACCGGGAGATGGTTTTAGCAAAAGCTGAGGAAATTCTTGCATTGGCTGAACGGAAAAAACAATGTATGGAAATTATTGCTGCGGATAAAATGGAGCTGGAACGTTTTGCTGGTTGGGGTAATCTGGATTCTGAAGATTTTGAATATCTGGCACAGAAGGGTATTCTGCTTTCACTATATGAGATTCCCCGGGAAGCGTATGCGGAACTTCCACAGTCAGTACAAACTGTACTGGTTAATGAAACAAAAAGCTTGTCTCGGTTTCTGTTGTTGGAATATACTGACGGTACGGTTCCTGTTGGAGCGGCATCCCGTCCGGCAGAGTTGCCTGCAGAAGCGTATGCCGTACCGATGATTCGTTCTTCAACCTCCAGACTTCGTACGGAAATTCAAGAGCTTCAGACTGAAATTATATCCATTAATGATACACTTGATGCAGCTGTCATTTATAAATCGTTATTGCAGCAGTGCTGTGTGGTGGTGGGTAAAGATATTGAGTTTGAAAATGTGTATTCCGGTATGGGGCACGATGAAACGGCAGATGGTGTTACCGAACCAAAATTTATGCCGCTGGCATGGCTGTCCGGTTTTGTTCCTGTTGATAAGTTGGAAAGTGTCCGGAATCTTTCTCAGGAAGAACACTGGGCTATTGCTATATCAGATCCGAGTGACGATGATGAAGTACCGACTCAGCTGAAAAATAACAGATTTGTCAGTTTGATTTATCCGGTATCAGATTTTCTGGGAACAGTTCCAGGTTACCGGGAATATGATATTTCGGGATGGTTTCTGCTTTTCTTCTGTTTATTTTTTGGAATTATTTTTGGCGACGGAGGATACGGTCTGCTGATGGTTGTAGCCGCTGTGGGAGCAGAAATTGCAAGTATTGTTAAAGGTAAAAAAATCCCGCCGGTTTATAATCTATTACTGTTGCTGGGCTTTTTTACTGTTGCATGGGGTACAGTAACTTGTACTTGGTTCGGGTTGCCACCGGAAGTACTGCCTGAATGGTTGAAGGCCCTGTCCTTTGATCCAATATCCAATGTTTATGCGGCAGTATCACCGGAAAATGAAGCTTTGGTAAAACAGAATCTTCAAATTTTCTGTTTTGCGGTTGCGTTAGTTCAGCTTTCTATTGCACATATAAAAGGATTTATACGGTATATTCGGTCTCCAAAATGTCTGGGTGAAATTGGCTCATTGCTGATGCTGTGGGGAATCTTTTTTGTTGTATTGAATATGGTGGTAAAACTTGATTATTTCTTTGGCATTGCAACTATGGGGAATGAAATACTTGCTCTTGTTGGTGTGGGATTTGTATTGAGTTTTATTTTTTCCAATTATGATGGAAGTCTTGGTGCTTCTATTCTGGAAAGTTGCAAAAATATTGTTTCCGTGCTTCTAGGTGTAGTCAATGTATTCTCGGATATTGTTTCGTATATACGACTCTGGGCTGTCGGTTTGGCAGGAAGTGCAATATCTTCGACTGTAAATGATATGGCAGGTCCAACCTTTGGCGGTGCATTAATTTTCTTAGGGATTTTACTGTTGGTTTTTGGTCATGGTTTGAATATGATTTTGAATGTTCTTTCTGTTATTGTTCACGGTGTCCGGTTAAATACATTGGAATTTTCAAGTCATTTAGGAATGTCATGGTCAGGTTTTGAATATGAACCGTTTTGTGAAATAAAAGCGGTTGATAATAAATAATGGGCTTAAAATAGGAGTATAGTATGATTGGAATGTTTGGAGCCGCATGTGTTCTGGGAATTGCAGCTGTTGGATCTGCAATTGGTATTGGTTTTGCAGGGCAGGCTGCAATTGGTGCATGGAAGCGCTGTTACATGAACAACAAACCTGCTCCGTTTATTTTGACTGTTTTTGCAGGTGCACCTCTGACACAGACAATTTATGGATTTCTTCTGATGCAGAATATGATGGATTCTGATCGTCCTGGTGAATTCCTTCTGGCTTTAGGTATTTTTTCCGGTTTGGCGATGGCGTTTTCTGCTGTTTTCCAAGGTAAGGCCGGTGCAGCGGGTTCTGATGCGCTGGGAGAGACCGGTAAAGGCTTTGCACAGTATATCATGGTAGTCGGTTTGTGTGAAACGGTTGCGTTGTTTGCAATGGTTTTCTCCATGATTGTGTGCTGATTCGGGATTATAGTATGTGCCAGTCCCGGACTGTTTTTATCGGGGGGGCGGGAAAAACAAAACGGATCGGTATCGGTGGTAAGGAACCGGTATCGATCCAGACAATGTGGAAGGAAGGTATCACCGATGTCCTGACTGACCGTACTGCATTGATATCTGTGATAAACAAGATTGAGATGCTGGGCGGACTGGGGTGTGATATTCTGCGTTTTGCGGTTCCCGATATGCCTAGTGCTGATGCATTAGTAAAAATTGCAGCTGAAACAACGATGCCACTGGTGGCAGATATTCATTTTGATTACAGACTGGCCCTTCGTTGTCTGGAAGGAAATGTTGCAAAAATCAGAATCAATCCGGGTAATATTGGTTCTCGGGATAGGGTTGAGGCGGTGGTAAAACGTTGTAAAGATACTGGCGCTGCAATCAGAATCGGAGTCAATACAGGGAGTTTCCCAAAAGATATTGCAGAAGCTGTTGCTATTGGGAAAATGACCCGGGCGACTGGACTCGTTGAAACCGCAGCTCGGGAAGCATCTGTTTTTGAAGAGCTGGATTTCCAACAATTTGTTGTGTCTATGAAGGCTTCCTCTGTATCCGAAACGGTTGAAGCAAATACTGCTTTTGCTTCCCGGTTTGATATTCCGCTTCATATCGGGGTGACAGAGGCTGGCCCGTTAATCGGCGGCATAGTAAAAAGTACGCTGGCATTTAATTCTTTATTATCCCGGAGTATTGGTGCTACAATCCGGGTAAGTTTGTCATCTTCTCCTGAAAATGAAGTTATTACAGCACGGGAAATACTGCAGGAAACCGGTATGCGTCATGGTGGTGTTAAAATTGTGTCCTGTCCCCGGTGTGGTAGAAATGGATTTGATGTTCACAGTTTTGTAAATCGGTGGCAGAATGAACTGTTGTCAATGAATAAAGATATTACTGTGGCAGTAATGGGATGTGTAGTGAATGGTCCTGGGGAAGGGCAATATGCTGATATTGGCATTACTGGAGCCGGAGATAAAGTAATGATTTTTAAACATGGTAAAATAATTCAAACAGTTCCGGCAGAACTTGCCGATACTGTATTTAGAAAGGAATTATTAAGTCTGTGAAAAAATCAAAATATTTAATCTGTGTATGCTTTATTTGTTTGTTGTGTACTATAGAAATAATGGCAGATTCTTATCAATGGTTTCATGATTCCAGCCGTTTGTTTGATGCGGCATATTTTGAATTTGATAATGGCAATTATGGAATTGCATTGCGTCTTGCTGAAGAAGCAAAAAATACCCGTAGTAATGAAGTTGATGCTGCATTAAATATGATAGGAAATGCGATGCGTCCCCTTGTTGTACAAAATGCAGGGGATTCAATAAATGAGGTCATTGCAGTCCTTAAACAGCGTGATGTTTATGAAGTTGTTGAGATAATCAATTACCTTGTGACATTAAAAGGTGAGGATTATTTTGATGATTCAATTGCCGCTGTAAATTCATATCTGATGCAGAGGAAAGTTTTTCCTGAATGTGAATATCTTATTGCCCGGATATATGAATTTGAAGGGGAATACAGTCTGGCATATTCTTATTACCTTGATGCATGGAATCATGCATTTGCATTGGATATTCCCAATACAAAATATGATATTTTGTATGATATGGCTAATTTATCGTATAACTTTTCTGATCTTGATAATTGTGAAAAAGCTTTGTTGTTGATAGTAGCAGATGATCCTTTTTTTTCTGATATTGCATATTCAACAGCATTATTGAATTCTGTAAAAAAAGGGTATTCTGCAGATAAGATATTTTCATTGTATAGAACAAATTGTTATCGTTCAATACCTGCTTTTTTCCGGCTGGCAGAATTGTATTCGAATCAAGGTCGATATGAGGATGCATTTTCTGCAGCGTTATTTGGTGTTCTCACATCTTTTACCCGGATGTATGAAATTGTTCAAAACCGGATATCTGAATATACTTATACTGATTTGAATGCTTTTTGCAGACAGGCGGTATCGTATACCGATATCTGTGATTGGAGTATTGATATCCGGCTCTGGAATGGATTATATCAGCTTGCAAAATTATCAGAAATGCTTTATCCAGCTGACACTATTTTTTCTGATGGAATTTATACTGTAATCGCAGACAGCGCACCTGAAAACTATTGGAAACAAAGGGCTTTATCTGAAATTTATAACTGATTAATAATGCAAACCTATACCAAATTCAATTTCTGGTCCGGCTTTGTTTTTCCATTCCGAGCTGCCGGTGAGTTCATCTGTTATATCAAACCCAATACTGCCCCGTACTTGGATACTGCGCATCTTTGATGGATAGACGAGAACTTCCAATCCGGCTCCATACAATCCGTCTTTGGGATGGAATAATGTGCCTGTTTCCCTGTTTTTTATTAATGCAATATCAAAAAACGGGGATAGCTGGAATTCAAAATCAAAGTAAGAGAACCAGGATGGCATATCTGCTTTGAATATTTTCTTACCCCAGCCACACCAGTCCGTTTGGAACAATTTTACCGGTATGTCAAAGTTGAGACAAATAGCTGCTTGTGTTTCAATTTGTCCGCTATAATAATCTGTACTGTCATAAATTCCCCGAATTCTACTGCCGATATTTTCTGTCCCTGTATACTGTTTATTGAGAACATCATAATATGTCAGCGCATAGAAACGTCCGGTAAAGCCCACATAACTTGTTGCATAATAACCGGCTAATTCGCCGGAAACAAAGAATTTCCATTTTTCTAAATAAAAATTATAATTAAAATTCTGAGATACAGAAGCTTTTATTCCAGTGCGGAAATTTCCATGCCAGTTTACACTGCCAGTAGAAAAGGTGTATCCGATATTTGTCTGAGGACCGACAAGATCTGTATCCTTTATTCCATCTGTATCCCAGTTGAATACAAATGATGTATATGGGGTCAGTATCAGTTTGTCAAAAATTGTTGTGGTACGGAGCAATGTAAATGGAACACCAAATTCAACATATTCGGTAAAATACAATGCATCCCCGGTATCTTCATAATCTAAATCCTGTTGAACTGATTGCTGGAGTTTTAATTGTAATGAGACAAAAGAAACCGGTATGGAAAGTTGGATACCCGTATCAAATGAAAATTCCGGTTTTTTTTCTCCAAAGGTATACGATAAATCCATTCCGGTTTCCCATATTGCATCAAAGATTACTAAAGGAAACGGAATGGAAAAATCAATACCGGCTCCTATTTTATTTTTTATCCCTTCATCTTCCTGTGCAAAAACAAGCTCAAAATCCAACGGTTCCATGGAACCAAAAAAATTGTAATCCTTTACTTTAAGTTTTAAGGAAAACCCCGTATTGGAATTATATTTTGGATATGGCAAGGGCAGAATATTCCATGTATCTTCAGCCGTAATATACAAGGTTACCGGAATAATTTCCTGTTCATTCGGATTGCCGAGTTCATAAGTGAGTGAAGAGGCCTGCAACACGCGCTGATTATTCAAATTCTGGCGTATAAATTCGCAATACAATTCAAGTTGTTCCACGCTGTCAAAAACAATATCTTTGCGTATATCAAGTGTTTTATCCAATACATATTCCCGGGTTCTTCCATCAATTTCATATTGGATGTCAGTTATTTGATATGATTCGGCTGCAACTGTATATGCAAAACAAACACAACAGAGCAGTAGCAATTTTTTCATGATTAATAAGCTCCTTTTCCTCGTAATACAACCCAGACTGTTTTTATAATGATCCAGATATCAAGCCAAATGGACCAGTTTTGTATATAATAAGCATCAAGTGTTATCCGTTCTTCATATCCGGTGTCTGATCGTCCTGAAATCTGCCACATACCGGATAAGCCGGGTTTTACAGACAAGATAAAATCAACTTTGTTGCCATATTTTTCCAATTCAGGTTCTGTAACAGGGCGGGGACCGATAAAACTCATATCGCCTTTTAATATGTTCCAAAATTGAGGCAGCTCATCTAAACTTGTGTTGCGGAGAAATTTTCCGATTTTAGTTATCCGGGGATCATCTTTGAATTTCCTGTCTTTTTCCCATTCTGCTCTGCGCTCAGGATCTTCTGACAGGATTTTCTCCAGAATTTCCTGGGAATTTACAACCATAGATCGGAATTTCCAGACTGTAATTGTTTTTCCGTTTTTACCAATCCGCTTATGACCATAAAAGACAGGCCCGGGAGATGTTATTTTAATCAGACATGCAGCTATTATGGTAATAAGTAATGTTGGGATACATGCCAATAGCAATAAAAATAAATCTATGAACCGTTTGAGAAAAAGTTCACCGGCTCTTGTTAAATTATGTGTTGTAGAAAATCCGATTATACCATTAAAATCTCTGACAGATGATGAAATGAATCTGATATGTTGATTATATGGTATTGTTATTGTATAGCGGTATAGTTGCATGATTGAAGAATATAAGTTATCATCATACTGGCTGATTGCACCGGATTTTTCAATAATAATTGCTGTTGTTATTCCTGTTTTTTTTATCTGATTATGAATTGCTTCATTCGGATACATGACAGGTATTTCTAAATAATCGGTTTTGCTGGCAGTACAATTCATTATTAGAACAGGTTTATAACCAAGCTCCGGATGCTTTACAAGACGGTCAATAATAATGTTCTGTTGGGAATCAAAAATATATATAACTGCCGGTACTCCCCAAAACGAAAACCTGGAAAGAATAATCCTGGTAACTTGCCGTCCTGCCGGCAAGGCAATACCAGATATGGGAATTGCACAGATCATGGCGACGGCAATCGATGTTTTGTCATCTGTTTCTAAAATAATTGAAATTGCTATACCGGTAAAACAGAATACGGAACAAACGGCGAGTCGCCGTACTTCGTCTGCTGGTGCTAATACAATTCCCGGATACAGTTTTGCGGCATAAAAAACCAATATAAAAGCGGGCAAGTAAATCCAATAGGTGACAAATGACCTGAAATTAATAAAACCATTATCAATGGCATTAATGATAAAGAAACTGGAACCAATGCTCAGCATGATAATAATTAAGTCAGTACATAACAGTGTGATACCGGAAAAAAATGAACTGGTATGCTTATAATGCTTGGTAAACCACTGATAGAATTCCTGTTCTTTCATATAATAGCATATATATGAAAGAACAGGAATTCTATCAGTGGTTTACCAAGCATTATAAGCATACCAGTTCATTTTTTTCCGGTATCA
>CALXOI010000047.1 GCA_944389965.1 uncultured Treponema sp. | reverse complement strand
CAGACGGACAGGATCAATGTCGCGGGTCTCCGCCGGCTGGGCAATGGTTTGATGCGTGAACTTAACGGCCGTGCCGGGATGCGTGTAGAATGACCGCTGGTTAGCTAGGAAACGTGGGTGCGTCCGGTTGTGCGGAGTGCGGGGAGATGGTAACCGGCATCAGCAACAGTACTTTTTTATCGTATATTGATGCCCGGGCGGTGCTGCCGAATGTAGAAACTGCGGTTAAAATTGCCAAAGCATTGGATGTTTCTGTGGAATATCTTGTTACCGGCGAAGATTCCGTTCACGGAAGCCGTTATAAGGCTGTTCAGGATATATCTGCGGATTTGTTATGTCTGGATCAAGGGACATTGGATATTATTAAACGTATGATACATGCTCTTGTTCCATTGCGGGGATAGTCACTACTTACATAAACAACCTTCTTTATATATACTGTAGACATTACAAATATGTTTATAATGGAGGTTTTATTGTATGGCGCAACATGTTTTAGATGAAGCCCACCGGTGTCTTAACTGCAAAATACCTCAGTGTCAGAAAGGGTGTCCCATTCACACACCTATTCCAAAAGTAATTCAGTTGTTGTTAAACGGAAAACTGGATGAAGCTGGATGGATGTTGTTTGAGAATAATCCGCTGACAACAGTTTGCAGTCTTGTTTGCAATCATGAAAATCAGTGTGAAGGTCACTGTGTTCTGGGGAATAAAGGTGCACCGGTTCACTTTTCAACGATAGAGCAATATATTTCGTCTACATATTCCAGTAAAATGGTAAAAGGTCCTGCCCCTTCTAACGGAATGCGGGTTGCCATTATCGGTGCAGGGCCTGCGGGACTAACAATTGCTGTGATACTGGCACGAAAAGGGTATCAGGTGACTATTTTTGAAGGCAAAGATAAAATCGGCGGGGTATTGCGGTATGGTATTCCTGAATTCCGGTTGCCGAAAAGTATTCTTGATGATTTTGAATATCACCATCTGATTCTTAAAGGCATTAAAGTCCGCCCGAACACTTCTATCGGAGGAGCGGTGGGAATAGATGATTTATTCCGGGACGGTTATAAAGCTGTGTTTATTGGAACCGGTGTATGGCAACCGAATGCGCTGCATATTACGGGGGAAACCCTTGGGCACGTTCATTTTGCCATTAACTATCTGAACAATCCAGACAGTTACCATTTAGGGGAACGTGTCATCGTAATCGGTGCAGGGAATGCCGCAATGGACGTATCCCGCACAGCGCTGCGCAAAGGGGTGCGGTATCTCCAGTGTTTTTCCAGAGATGATAAAGTGGCGGCGTCCCAGCATGAATTTCAATATGCAGTTCTTGAGGGGGTGGAATTCATTTACAACAAAACACCGGTAGAAATTGTGGATGAAGGAGTGCTGTTTGCAGATGCATTGCATGGGGAAGACGGCACTGTCCGTGCCGTACCGGGCAGTGAAAAACTGTATCCGGCTGACAGTGTGATTATTTCCATCAGTCAGGGGCCAAGGAACCGGATTGTAAGCAGTACACACGGAATTGATACTACGGCACGGGGACTGATTGCTGCCGACGAGCGGGGATTTACCAGCCGTCCGGGAATTTTTGCTTCGGGAGATGTGGTGAATGGTGCCAGAACGGTTGTGGAAGCTGTCGCCCATTCTAAAATCGTTGCAGAAGCAATGGATGAATATATGCAGTCATTAAAAGACTGAAAGAAGCCGGGCGGAGCTTTACCGGATTCTTTTTTGTGGACATAAAAAATAGTTTTAATCAGGTACAGGCGCTGTATATTGTTTGATTACAGTTGCCTGTACCTTTTTTGTATTGGCACAAACGGGAATGTGCCGGGTTTTAATCTGTCTTGTAGTTTTGATCGCCGGGTGTCCGGGAAACGTGGGTGCGTCCGGTTGTGCGGGTGCGGGGAGATGTCAACCGATAGCCGTGCAGGATGAATGCGGTGGGTTTCTGCCGGCTGTGCAACGGGTTGATACGTGAACCGCACTGCCGTGCCGGGATGGCAACGGTGCTGTCGTGGTTCCGGCTGAAACGGAGGCTTTTTCCGGGCAGATGACTGCCGGATTCAGGTAATTCCCGGTTTGAAAATTGCCGGCAACTTCGTGACCATAATGTATGTACGTATAGTGCCGCAGTTTTGTTAAAATCTTTTCATAAAGTTTACCTCATTTTAACAGAAGATTGATGGTTCTTTCATGTGCAGCCGGTATATTCAAGCCGACAACGGCAGACAACCGGACAAGGTAATGTGCAACCCTGTCAGCTGGTAATGTGCTGCCGGTTCATTACACAGATACAGTTTTATAGGAGGCTGTAAAATGAAATTACACAGAATTGTATTATGTGCAGCAATTGCACTGTGTGTTGCATCCCTGGCGTTTGCCGGCGGAGCAAAAGAATCCGCATCTGCCCAACTGTCGACGGGCAGTTCTTTGGCAGGAACCTATACTTTCGGTGGTTCCACAACTGTTCAACCTATTGCAAACGGTGTTATTGAAGCTTTAGTTGCGGCAAATCCCGGATTGAAAATTTCGTATGAAGGGGTTGGTTCCGGAACAGGATTGAAACAGCTTTCGGCCGGTACTTTGTCCCTTGCCGGTGCATCCCGGGACTTGAAGCAGAGTGAACTGGACAGCGGTCTGGTTCCTGTTGTGATTGCAAAAGACGGAATCGCTGTTGTAGTCAATAAGGATGTATCTGTGGCAAACATTACATCCTCAGATTTGGCAGCAATCTTTTCCGGCAGTATTACCAATTGGAACCAGCTGGGCGGAAAAGATGAAGAAATCCGGCTGATTAACCGGGACGAAGCGTCCGGAACATACACTTCTTTCAAAGAAATTGTGCTTGATGCTGCCGGTGTCGAATTCAGTAAAAATGCGATTGTGGCAAAAGAAAACGGTGAAGTAGCCGCAAAAGTCGCTTCCACGCCCGGCGCAATCGGTTATGTAGGACTGGGCTTTGTTGAAGAAATTACAAAAGCCGGGGGAAAAGCGCTGATGATAGACGGGATTGCCCCTTCTGCTGACACGGTTCTGGACGGAACCTATCCGGTTTCTCGTGCCTTATATGTAGCGACAAACGGACCTGTTGCAGCCGGTTCTGTAGAAGAAGCTTTTATTAACTATGCGCTGAGTGCCCGTGGAGCTGTCATTGTAACCGATGCAGGATTTGTTCCGCTTAACTGATTGTTGCGTTAGAATCCGTATGCCGGCAGCTGCTGGTGTACGGATAGGTATTACAGGAAAAAAGAGTAACAGGGGTCGGACATGAATAAAACAGCAGCGAAACAGCAGAAAATACGGGAATGGTGCCTGGAAAAAACATTTTTGGTATGTGCACTTATTTCAATATCAAGTGTTATCCTTATGAGTGTGTTCATTTTCCGGCAGGGGTTGCCGCTGTTTACAAAAATTTCCTTGCCTGATTTTCTGTTTTCTACAAACTGGACGCCTACTGCGGAACACCCCGGATTCGGTATCCTGTCATTTATAACCGGATCATTGTATGTAACATTTTTATCACTGGTTATTGCGGTGCCGGTGGGTATTTCCGCCGGCATTTTTCTTGCAGAAATGGCAGGGCGCCGTACCGGGACTTTTTTGCGGAATGCGGTGGAATTGTTGGCAGGAATTCCGTCCGTAATATACGGGTTGTTCGGCATTTCATTTATTGTGCCGCTCGTCCGGAACACATTAGGGGGCAGCGGGTACAGCGTGTTGTCGGCAGCACTGATTCTTGCAATTATGACGCTACCGACCATCATCAACATGACAGAGGTTTCCGTCAGGAATGTTCCCCGGGATTTACGGGAAGGTTCTTATGCCCTTGGTGCAACAAAATGGCAGACGATTACCGGTGTCCTTATCCCCGCAGCCCGGTCGGGAATTGTGACCGGTGTTGTGCTGGGTATGGGGCGTGCCATGGGCGAAACGATGGCAGTGCTGCTGGTCGGGGGAAATGCACCGGTAATGCCGGAAGGTCTTTCTTCCATGGTTCGTACCCTTACAATGAATATTATCACTGATATGGCGTACGCCGAAGGTGACCATTTGACATCGTTGTTTACAACAGCAATTGTCCTGTTTGTGTTTATTCTTGCGTTGAATCTGATTATTCAGCTGATACTGAAATCTTCTATGAAAGAACAGAAAGGTAGCCTGTGATGAAAAAATCTATCCGGTTAAAAGAAATTCTTCCGCTCGGTTTTGTGTATATTTCAGCGGGAGCCACAATCGGAATCCTGTTTCTGATACTGGGGTATATTTTATTTAACGGTTTTTTCTATAATAACCGGGTAGAATATACCGCTGCTTCATACACATCGCCGTCCGTTGCCGGACTGGTTGCAGTTGTAAACCAGGAAAACAGTGAAACGGAAATGACATTCGATGTGCTTCAGGGATTATTTACTGATAAATATGCAAACTGGAAAAAAATCAGTGATTCTGCGGAGGATGTATATCCTTATGTTTCAGCAGATGCCGCAAAGACAGCCGATTCTCTGTTCGGAAAAATCGGACGTTTGACAGAACAGTATGATACAGCGTCTGCGGTGTTGCTGCGGGTTGCTGCCAACGAAGGCGGGATTGGTATTGTAACGGCGGAAGAATATCAACGGAGTATTGACCGGATGGATGCCCGGGATAAAAAAACAGTTGAAAAAAACACCCGGCAGCTTCAGCTTCGTAATATTGAACTTGCCTGTAATCCTGAAGTTACCGAATTGTTCGGCAACTTCAAAATTGGAACGCTGGATGAATCGGTTATCAAGCCCTTGTTCAGCGGGTCTGTTGCAAACTGGCAGGACTTGGGTGGTAAAAACTTGCCGGTCGTGCTGGTGGTGCCGGAAGATATTTCGTTTTACCGGGATGCGGTGGGATGTGACGGCATCAATGCGCTTGATGAATTGTATACCCATACCCGGCAAATGCAGGCTGCGGGTTCCGGGGTGCAGGTGGTGACAGTTTCTGACGGGGAACAGTTCCGGCAGGTTTTAGCCGGACAGCCGGGTGCAGTGGGGCTGCTGCCCGTGTGGTACGGCGGCACGGACACTGACATCCTGAAACTTGCACGCAACGAACGGGGTTGGAATCTGACACCGTCGTTTATCATGACGCCACCGGTTGACGGCGGGCGGTTCGGCGGTATTTCGACAATAATAGTGAATACGCTGGTTATGATAATTCTTACCTTGTTATTTGCTGTGCCGCCGGGATTATTTGCCGCCGTATATCTGGTGGAATATGCAAAAGAAGGCCGGTTGCTACGGCTGCTCCGGTTAGGCACAGAAACACTTGCCGGAATTCCTTCTATTATATTCGGTTTGTTCGGTATGCTGGTTTTTGTACAGGGATTCGGCTGGGGAATCTGCCTGTTGTCCGGTTCTTTGACGCTGGCACTTATGATTCTGCCGACAATTGTCCGGACTGCGGAAGAAGCACTGAAAGCAGTTCCCCATTCCCTGCAGGAAGGAAGTCTCGCGCTTGGTGGTACAAAGATACAGACATTGTTCCGGGTTGTCCTTCCGGCTGCATTTCCTGCTGTTTCAGCGGGAATCATTCTTGCCATCGGCCGTGCCCTTGGTGAAACAGCTGCGCTGATATACACTATGGGTTCAAGTTACACTTTAACCCACGGACTTTTTGATTCAACCCGGAGTCTTGCCGTCCACCTGTATCTGATTATCGCAGAAGGTATTTCCACGGATAAAGCATTCGCCAGTGCGGCAATATTGATATTCTTTGTTTTCATAATTAACTCTGCTTCAAAGCTGCTGATTAGGCGGATTGGGGCGGCAGGAACATAACAGCAGCCGGGCTGAATTTTCGCCGGTTTCCGGCGGTAATGCCATGCCGCGGAACAGATGGCTGCTTTAGAGGAGCGGACTTCTTATATTCCGGAATGTTTCGCTGACCGGGATGCAGCCGCTGCCGGTTGTTCTGATTCCCCGCCAGCGGTTCCTGTTTTTTGTGTTTTTTTGCGGCTTGTTTTTGTTGCTGGTTTTGATTTTTCCGGTGTAGCGTGGACTGTCGTATTCCGTGACTTTTGTGCTGGTTCTGGGAAAGTCCGTTGTTTCCTTTTTTCTGAACGGGATGTTCCTTCTGCACGGGGGGATTTTGCTGTTGCCGGCGGCAGCATTATTTTCTGGTACCAGATTCGGCATTCCAGTAAAGTCAAGAGAATTGCCAGAACAGAGAACCACCAGAAAAATCCGGTAAAACCGGCGAAAAAGTTGTATACACCGTGGAGGGCTGCCGCATAAACGAAGGGCATTGTCCGGGGTGATTTTTTTCGGAATGACCATAAATAGCAGCCGGACAGTCCGGCACAAAATGTGTGAATGACTACTGCGGTAACAAGCCGCAGTCCTATTTCCTGGAAACCGGCAAACAAATATATGATTGTTTCAAAACATCCCAAACTTAAACCGCAAATCAGTGTCTGGCAGAAAAATGCAGGAAAAGACTGTTTTTTATACGGCAACAGCAGCATACAAAGCATTTTTACGGTTTCTTCTATCAATCCGTTAAAGATAATTGCGGTAACCAGAACGGCTCCTATTGTTTGAGCTGTAAAAATGGGCAGGCTCAGAATAAAAAACTGAATAAAAGTAATGGGAATGAGAGAAAACAGACCGGTTACTGCTGACCATAATCCCCAGCGGAATTTAAATTCCGGTACCGCTATGCAGAAAATTCCGAGAAAAATAGCCGGGAGCAGAATACATAATCCTATAGAAAGAACCAGACTCATGGATTCAGCATACCGTGAAAGTATCAGTTATTGCAACACGTTCTGACGGTTGGTATAATAACCGGGTGAAAAAAATTATTGTTTTGACCGGTATCAAACATTGCGGTAAATCAACCCAGGGGCTTCGTCTGGCAGGGCGTTTTGGCTGTCCGTTTTTTGACACTGATACGGAAGTTGCTGCAATAACCGGGTTATCTCCCCGGGAATTATATACAACCCGGGGAGAAGCTGCGTTTATGAGTGCAGAAGCCGCCGCCTGCCGCCGGATTGCAGAACAATATGCAGACGGTTCGGATTACGGGGAAAATCAAAAACCGGCAGGAACGGATTGTTGCCGGTGTGACATCCCCTATGCGGTTGTTGCTACCGGTGGCGGTATTTGTGGTAACCAGCCGGCAGTGGATTTCCTAAAAGATACAGGCTTTTTTGTATATTTAAATATTCCTGAAACAGATGCAGCGGACAGGATTATCCGTGCGGTGACTTTCCGTTCCGCGGAACCTGTCAGCGGGGTGCCCGCATATATCGCACGGGAAAATCCCCGGTCAGAAGCTGATATCCGGCGTATTTTTTCCAGATTTTACCGGGAACGTTCCCTGTTGTACCGGCAGTTGGCGGATATTGTTTATGATGTAACGCCAGCCCCGGTTGAGCAGAATACTGCCCGGTTGCTGTCTTTACTGGAACAGTGCGGATTTAAAAAATAAAAAAATTACCGGCAGGCAGTATTAACCGATGCAGTCTGTATCCGGAGCCTTGAATTGATATAACCAGCTACAAAAAAACACCGGCTTACATCCGGTGTTTTTTATTTTAAATAATTTTTTGTTGGAATATCAATGGCAGCCGCAGCATCCTCCGGAACCACATCCGTTATTGCTGTCACAACCGCCGCCACAGCCTCCGCCGCATCCGCAGTCAGCCGGATTTCCGGCAAGTTCTTCATCGGTGGCATCTCTGACATCAATAATTTTTATGTCAAAAAATAATTTTTCCCCTGCCAGCGGATGGTTTGCATCAATAGTGACAGAATCGGTTCCTGTTTTTATTACCGTTACAATTCTGCTGCCTTCCGGAGCGGCGGCTTCAAACTGCATTCCTTCTTCGATAACAGTACCTTCTTCAAACTGGGATCGGGGAACTTCAAATATTAATTCTTCATTCCGCTCCCCGTATGCATCAGCAGGTTTTATAACTACGGAAAATTCATCTCCCGCTTGTTTTCCTTCCAGTTCCCGTTCTAAGCCGGTAATCAGGGAGCCCCGTCCATGGATATACTCCAAAGGGGTGGAACCCGCAGAGGAATCAATGATTTCTCCCTCTGAATTTTTTAAAGTATAATCAATAGCAACCACTTTATTTGACGTAATTGTCATGTCTGCTCCTGTTCAAATAATGATAGGGTATGTCAACGGACTTGAATCACTTCGGTCACTTCAGGGATTTTTTCTTTAAGCATCCGTTCCACGCCCTGCTTCAATGTCATTGTTGCCATCGGACAGTTTCCGCAGGCTCCGGTCAGTTTAACAAAAACTTTACCGCCTTCTTCCATTTTTACATATTCCAAATCGCCGCCGTCTGCCTGGAGTTGGGGGCGGATAACATTTAACGTATTTTTTACAGTATCTTCGAGTGACATAAAAAACTCCTTAGAAATTATCTGAATCTAAAATACAATTAAAAGAGGTTTTGCGTCAATGTTTTTAGTTAGGTCCGGTTGTTTTTTATTGCAAACTATTATATTTATAGGTATATTTCACAGCATGAATAATAATATTTTTTTAATACGTTTTCCTGTGGTTGCGGGAATTCTGATTTTGCTGTGTTCCTGTGTGACAACCAGGCAGGAGCAGGACGGATTGACCGTTATCCGGGATATGCCGGAAACGGAATTGTATACGGCTGATATTCAGTATCCAGCTTTTGATGAGGAGCCGGAACTGAATGATTTGATAAAAACTGTTGTTGACGGCTGGTTTTACGACTTTGTTACAGAAGCAGAACTGAACGGAGCTGTTTATGATGCAGCTGGTATAGTTCCTGTGTATGAATTCATCGTTACATGGGATATAACACTAAAAACAGATACTGTTATCAGTGTTTTGTTGGAAGGATACCAGTATACCGGCGGTGCAAACGGGCGAAATCTGCTGACTTCTTTTGTCTGGGATACCGCAGATCAGAGAATTGTGTTGCTTGATGAACTGTTACCCCGGCTTGTTTTTCCGCCGGAAACAGATGTCTTGGCATCAGAATGTGCCGGTAAACTTCGGGAAAAACTGATTGTTGGTGACGGGCAGGATAATTTTCTGGAACAAATGATTGTTGATGGTACAGCCCCGATACCTGAAAATTACCGGATATACACAGTATCGGAAGACGGTGTCACTATTCATTTTGTGAAGTACCAGGTAGCTCCGGGGTCGTACGGTAACCAGCAAGTTTTTATTCCGTTTATCAGCTGAATACCGGCATATACTGGAACTTGTCTGTTGTTGTCAGTGTTTCCGGTAAAAAGCTTAATCCACCGGTATTTCTGCCGGACTATTTTTTTTCAGCGGTAATTCCGGAATATTGTGCCCGGAATTACCGTTTTATTTATTACTATTTTTCGGTGTCAGCAGTAAGCAGCCGGTATGGTTTGTAAGATTCCGCTCCGCAGCAGGCTGCAATGCCGGGTGACAGACACAATTTGAAAAGCTCTTTTGCTGATGTATCTGCTGTTTCTATGGGAAAATCAATGCGTGTGTTGCCGTTGTCTTGGGAACCGCCAAGGGCAAGCATTTCAAGACGTAATTCTTTAGGCATTGTTTTCAAATGGTATACAGAAAATTTTACACCGTTTTTCTTCTGGCTAAGCTCAAACGCAGTAAAAGTGTACGGATTGTGAAGTTTTAACCGGATGTTTACAGAGTAGGGGAGTTTTTCCTGCCGGATTTTTATTCTTCCTGGTTTGAATAATTCATTTAGCCGGGATTCTGTCAGAATTGTTTCCAGCCGGCTTTGCATATCAGAAATAGTATTCATGTACGCAAGTATACTGCCGGTTATGGATTCCGGCAAGAGCTTTATCGGTTATATGCATTATTTGTAATATTTTAGCTTGATGGATCGGAAAAGTTGATATATAGTTATAGTATGTTTACTTCTCAAGCTATTCAGGAATTCATGGATGCTATTCCTGTATCATTAATAGTCACCGTTCCTGAAGAAAAAATTCAGAGAGACGTATATTTTAAAATTCTCTATATGAATACGTTTTCTACTTCCTTGCTGGGAGGATACAAGGAATCAGATTCATCTTTATTCCATATGCTTGAAAAAGTTGATACAGATGTTGATTGGATGAAATTCGGTTCCTCTGCTTTCCAATCCCGGGAGCCGGTTTCGGTTGGTTGTTTTTCTGAACGGCTTGCGAAATGGTTGTCGATAACTTTCTGTTACTTTGAAAAGAATTATCTTCTGGTAACAGTAACCGATATTACTACCGCAAAAGAACAGGAATCTCTTTTCCGCCGGTATGCCCAGAAGACATTGAGTGCTCCGGGTGTAAATCTTGAAAAACGGGTTGAACGCACGGAAGATATAATTAAAACCCTTACAGAAAAGCTTGAGCAGATTTCATATTATGACGCATTGACCGGGCTTGCAAATATGAGCAGCTATAATGAAGTTGTGGCTGCCGCCGTTAAAGATGCAGCAGAAAAAGGTTTTGATATCGGCCTGATGCTGCTGGATTTGGATAATTTAAAAGACATTAATGATTTAAGAGGTCATACTGCGGGAAATGCTGTGTTACGAAAAGTTGCACAGATTCTCCGTAAATTTGAGCAGCACAATATACTACCGTTCCGTTTTGGCGGTGATGAATTTATTTTATTGGCTGTAGATGTAGGTTCCTACAACCGGATGGTGGATATTGGTAATATGGTTATGGAATCCTGCCATCAGAGTGAAGTCAGTGTTTCTGCCGGTATTGCGGTGTATCCCCACGATGCCCACTCGGAAGATGAGTTACTGCGTTTTGCCGATCTTGCAATGCATGAAGTAAAAAAGAACGGTAAAAATGATATATCTTTTTTCAATGCAGATATGCAGAAGGATTTTCTGAAACGGTTGTCATTGGAAACAAAACTTTCAATAGCTGTGTTAAATGGTAGTTTCCAGTTGTATTTCCAACCGCAGATAGATTTGCATAAAAACTGTTTACGGGGATTTGAGGCGCTTATCCGTTGGCATGATCCTGAAATCGGATGGATTAGTCCTGCAGATTTTATCCCGGTGGCAGAAGAAACAAAATTGATTCAGACAATTGGATTGTGGGTTTTAGAAAATTGTATTGCAACATGGAAGGACTGGCACGCAAAATACAATTTTAACGGAATTATGTCTATAAATGTGTCCCCGGTTCAACTCCAGAAAACGGAATTTTTGCAGGATGTATCCCGGTTGATTGCAAAATATCAGGTTGATCCGTCGAAGCTTGAAATAGAAGTGACAGAAGGAATTTTTATCGATAATTCTGAAGAAATTATCGGTCAGCTGCGCCAGATAAAAAATATGGGACTCGGTATTGCGTTGGATGACTTTGGAACCGGATATTCTTCTTTGAACTATTTACAACGGATCCCGTTGACTGTATTAAAGATAGATAAAAGTTTCGTCAATAATTTGTCTGAAAATGACAGTGTTGAAAAAAATATTACAGAATCGATTATTTCTTTGGTCAACAAAATGGGACTTGAAACAATCGCCGAAGGTATAGAAACCATAGAACAGTTCAATGTTTTGAAAAAAATGAATTGTGATTTTATCCAAGGGTTTCTGGCAGGAAAACCTATGTCTCTGCAAAACTGCAGCCAGTTTTTATCGGGGGATTTTTCTGTGGTGCAACAGGTACCGGAAGCCGGTGCCATTACGTATTCCTTATAGAAGCTTCCGTTATTTTTTCCAGAATGTGGGCATTAAAAATACCAGCATCGTATATAATTCCAACCGGCCGGCAATCATTGCAAAGGAAAACCACCATTTAATACCGTCAGCAAAAAAACCGAAATTTTCTACGGGTCCGACGGCACCTAAACCGGGACCGATGTTTCCTACTATTGCGAGTGATGCTGTGAGGGAAGATATAGCATCGATACCGCTGAGCGATGCAATCAGTGCAGTAATAAATACCAGTACGAAATAGATAAATATAAATGACGATACGGAAAAAACGATTTCTTTTCTGCTGGGGTGGTTATTCAAACGCAGACTGTATACGCCATGGGGGTGAATCATCCGGCGCATTTCGTTTGTTACCTGCTTTGACAGGACAACCCACCGGATTACCTTTATTCCGCCAGCTGTAGAACCGGAACATCCGCCGATAAACATGAGCGCCAGTAGAATCATCTGTGCTCCGGCTGCCCATTGGGCAAAGTCCACCGATGCGAATCCCGTAGTGGAAATAATTGATGCTACTTGGAATGCTGCTGTCCGGATTGCATCTCCCAGCGAGGGCACTGTCCCTAATATGAATATGGTGATACCGGCAGTCGCAACAGCAACAATGACAATATATCCTTTTAATTCACTGTTATGCAGAATTTCATCTTTTTTACCGGTACAGATAAAGTAGTACAGACTGAAATTCACGCCGGCCAGCAACATAAAAACAGTACATATCCATTCTACTGCCGGAGAATTAAATGCCGCGATACTGGTATTTTTGGTAGAAAAACCTCCGGTTCCCAAAGTGGAAAACGTATGCATTACTGCGTCAGACCATCCCAGTCCGGCAAGTTTTAACAGAATAATCTGGATGATGGTGAGTGCCAGATACATAAACCACAGGATTTTTGCGGTAGTGGTAATTTTCGGGGTGACTTTACCTTTTTCCGGACCGGTAGTTTCTGCTTTTATCAGCTGGAAGCCGCCGACCCCTAAAAGCGGCAGTAGTGCTACTGTTAAGGCGACAATACCCATTCCTCCAAGCCAATGCATCTGACACCGCCACATATTGATTGATACGGGAAGCACTTCAACATCTGATAAGATGGTGGCTCCGGTTGTGGTAAAGCCGGATACACTTTCAAAGAAAGCGTCAGCAAGATTGGGGATCGTCCCCGAAATCATAAAAGGTACAGCCCCCAGAAGGCTGGCAAATATCCATGCGGCAGCTACAATGATAAATGCGTCCCGGGGGGATAAGGCAAACTTTCGGCGGTGCCCCAGTGCAAAAACAAAGATTGCAGCTGCAATACATATCAATCCCGGTATAGCAAAAGCTGGAATTACGGAAAATTCCTGGTAATATGCGGCGGTACCTACAGGCAGTATGAATGTACTTGAAATGATGGCAAGTAACAGCAGATTTATTCTGCAAAAGGTCAGTATACTCATAGAGCTGTTATTCCCGTGTATCTCCAAAGTATTCCAAAACGGCAGAAATTTGATCAATGCGGGTAATCAGAACAAGATTGTTTCCCTGCTTCAAAACAGTATTCCCGTCGGGAATAAAATATTCCGATTGGTTGTCGGCTTTAATCAGCAGAATCAGAAACAGTCCTGGATCTGCAATATCTTTCAACGATTTGTCTAACAGCCGGGAAATTTCCGGTACAGTATATTCAATAATTTCCAGTTCGCCGTCAGAAACTGTATGGACACCGGTGACGCTTTTCCCCCGCAGATGTCCGATAATGGTGTCAACTACCGTATCCTTGATGGGTACCGCAACGTCAACGCCGATATTCCGGGCAATTTCTGCAAAGCCGCTGCTGGAAACAAGGCTGATTGTTTTACTGACGCCCAGAGATTTCATGTATGCCGATACGACCATATTCAGCTCATGATTATGGGTAGCGCTGATAATTAAATCAAATGTGGTAAGGTTTTCTTCTTCAATAAAGCCTTCATCAGTGATGTCTGCCCGGAACACAGATGCGGACGGAAACCGTTCCGATGCAGCCCGGGAACGCTGATCATCCTTATCGATAATTACGAATTCCTGCTTTGTCTGGTGCAGCGTTTGCAGCAACCGGGGAATTTTTGATTTCCGGGGCTTTTTTACTAGGCGTTCTGCTACTAGTGTGCCGATATGACCGGCACCAACCAAGGCGATTTTATTCAATTCGGTAATTTGTGAACCGCACAACTGCAAAAACTGTTTCATGTGACTGCGTTTCGCAAGAATTCCCAAACAGTCTTCTGCCTGGATGATAGTTGTTCCAGATGGTAATACGGTTCTGTCTTCCTGCTCAATGTATACCAGCAGAAAAGGATTCTCACTCAGACTCCGTAAATTCTGTACTCGCCTTCCATCAAATTCGCTGCCTTTTTCTACAGTGACCCGCATAATTTCGTATTCGGAATTATCAAATGTCAATACATCAGTAACTGTTCCGTGTTCTACTGCTTCGATAATAACTTTTGCGGCTTCCATATCCGGATATACCATATGATCTATGCCGTACAGCGGCCGGTGGGTTCCGGAAAAGGTGTCTGCATGCTGTTTTATAGTCTTTTTTGTTTTAATATAGTATTCGTAATTCCGTACCCGGGCAATTTTAATAATATCCGGATAAACAGCGTCTACCAGCGAGCAGGTAATCATGTTTACTTCATCAGAATTGGTAAGCATAACCAAAGCTTCCGCTTTTGCAATGCCGGCGTCTTCCAATGTTTCAAGACTATTGCCGTCTGCCTGTACAACCATACAGTCAAGCCGGTTGGATGCATGCCGGACTATTTCTTCATCGTTATCTATGAGTGTAACATTGTTTTTTTCAGCGACAAGTTTTTTTGCCAGTTCAGTACCGGTTAAGCCAGCGCCGACAATGATGATGTTCATAGCTGCTGGTCACGCTCCTGTGAATGTTCTGATGCGGTTTCTCTTGTAAGCCGGGATGTTTTTCCTGATGTTGCATTCAGAATTCCGGTTACGGTTCCGCAGATAATACCCGCAGCTACAGCTTCTGCCAGCGCATTGGGCAGAAGCAACAGAATGAATGCTCCCAGTCCGGCCCCGCCCATCAAACCGGTAACCTGTGTTCCGGCAAAAATGTATAATGCAAGACTTACATATAGAGTGTGCAGAATTGTTGCCGTAACCGAAGCCGCCGCTGCTGATGCGGCTTGGGGTAACCGGGGAATCCGGCATACAGCCAGATATACAAGCATTGCCGATGGTGCCAAAAGCAACCGGGGCAATACAGAAATAAGCGGGTTGACAAACAGCGCATCGAGCCCGACCGGATTGCTGGCAGCCTGGATCAGGCTGAATATTCCGAATATAGCACCGATGCCTGTTCCGGCCGCAGTACCTGCAATAAAAGTTCCTAAGATTGTTGGTATGTGTAACAAAGTAACTGCCAGTCCCCATGGCAACCGGATAAATCCGATGGGAGTTACGCCTAGCAGAATAGTCAGTGCACCCAGTGCACCGGTGACAGCAATTTTTTTGTTTAATGATAACATTTTTTTGGTTGTATTCATGTAACTCACTATAGACTATCTTTGCTGAAAACTCAAGACAGACAGCTCGTATCTGCAGTAGCACGGGATGGTGTATAGCGGCAGGGTAGCACATGCAACAAACAGAAAATTATGGATATTTGTAAAAAATAATCACAAAATATACAAATTTATGTAAATTTGTGATATAACTAATTATATAGACTGGAATAAATGGCGCTGTTTATCGCAACAGCAGTATATACGTGTAAGGAGAAGTTATGAAAAGAAATCTGTTAACCGGTTTTGCTACGGCAGCCGCAGGGTGTGCCCTGCTGGTTTCCTGTGGTTCTCCGTTTTCCAAAGTGCAGATAAAGGCGGAACCGTCGTTATACGCCCCGCTGGGATCAAAAAATTTTGAAATGAGCAGTTATGTTTCTGTAGAAAAAATCCGGAATATGCTGAATTCCGGAGAGCAGAACGAAGCAGCTTCAAAACTGAAAGTATACGAATATGATAAGGGTTCCGGTACTATGGCGTTCCGGCTGTATTATCCTCTGATGGATCTGGACTTGGATTTCAGTTCTTATATGGACAAGCTGGACATGACGGAGCTGGGATCTGCCATTCCGGCAGTGGAATTCACGGTACCGGTACTGGATGGGCTGGAAATTGCAGCCCAAACCGTGTCCGTTCCCGGAACAGCCGGATACGGCGAACAGACGTTGACTTCGGAAACAGCGGAGCTTGTTAACAAAGTTCTTCAAGAATCCGGCTCTGGGCTGAGAATTGAGGAGCGGAAGGTGAATGTCGCCGGAGAAGGATTAAAAGCCGTAACGTTTGTGGCAGCCGATAATACAATTACTATGACACTGACACCGACCGTTAAAGGCATCATCTGCACACCTGATATAGCCATTACGCTGCCGGACGGTAAAGAAACCGTTAAATTTATCTCGACAGGGACAGATCCAAATACATATACCGCTGATTTTGGCGGTAAAACAATCAGCCCGGGAGACCTGGTGTTTTCCGGAGCCGTGTCTCTGAGCGGTTCTGTCTCTGAAGGAACGGAAATACCTGCTGAGGGTATCGGGGTAACGGTGGAGGTTGCAGTTAATTTGAACGGGGGCTTTGAATCTGCTACGGTGGACGTGCCGGAAGGTGTTGAGCTGACCAAAACCGTGTCCTATGATTTACCGGAAGAAGTGACAAAAATGGTACAGGAAATCAGTTTTCCGGCAAAAGGACTTGGCATTGTTCTGGATATGGACACCAGCCTGCCGTCTGGCAATGATTTTGTCGTTACCATGAACGCATTCGGTGGATTTATTGATAAACCGCAGCACGTGACAATCGGTCAGGATGGAAATGCTGGTCAGCCCTTGGAATTCCTGAATGATTCTGCTGCAAAGATAACGCCGGCTACAACACCGACCCTGACTGCAGAACTGGCCATAACCCCGCCGGGCTATAATTCTGCAGACAACACTATGACCATCAAGAACGTTTCGCCGGGGAAAACCTACGGGTTGAGCGGTACCGTAACCGTGAAAGCTGACTGGGATTCTATAACCGTCAGTTCTGACAAATACACCGGTGTGTTTCCTGCGGACGGTGCCGAACCCGTTGATTTGAGTGGGTTTACGGATAAGCTTCCGGAGGGTATTAAGCTGTCCGGCATAGAGGCTGATTTGTTTGTCAGTTCGCCGCTGGCAGGAACCGGCAGCGGTATGACCTTTTTAGGAACGGTAACCCTGTCGGGTACTGACGCAGAAGGGCAACCGGTAACCGCTTCGCTGGTGGGTACCAAAGATGCACCGGAGACATTGAAGCTTGCAGACGCGGTGACCCTGCCCGCAGAAGAAGCTGCCGCATGGAATGAGCAGCTCCCGAAATCAACCGCTTCTGTTGGTGGCGGAGTGACTTCGTTTCTGAACGGCCGGCCGGAAAGTTTCAGCCTGGAATATTCCCTGCAGGCAGCC
>CALXOI010000046.1 GCA_944389965.1 uncultured Treponema sp. | reverse complement strand
ACCAGTATACAGGCGGCATATTTGAATCAGTTTAATGTAAAAGCGGCAGGGTTGGAGCAGCTCGCCGCCGTCGCCGGTTTTGAAACGGTTGCTGCAGCGGCAGATGTGTTACGAACTTTAGGCGGAAAGGCTGGTTTTTAATGTTCCGGAAGGTTGATTTCTTTTTATTAGTGAGTGCCGCTTTTTTTATTTGTCCGGTTCCTGCCCAGAATTTGGCACAACAGGTTTCTCCTGCGCACACAGTCCGGGCGGCTGGGCTGGCTGAAAGTGTCTCATCTTCTCCTGTGGGAGTGGAATCTTTGTGGTATAATCCTGCCGGACTTGCAGCCCCGTTACCGGAACGGGATGTCCGCTGGTCTGTGCTGGTGAACGGAGATGGGTATTTCCAGCCGGAGTATTTGTTTCCCGTATTGGACGGAATATCCGGTTCGGGGAATACTGCAGGAACTGTATTGCTGAATGCAAAAAAACTGATTACTTCCAGTGGTTTCGGTGGATCAGGAGTGACTGCTATAGCATATACCGGCAGGAACTGGGGTGCAGCGCTTACAGCATCTGCTTCGTTATTTTTGCAGGGAAGTCCGTTCCCTTTAGGAACAGAAGGATACTTGCTTGTTTCCGTAGGAATTCCCGCCGGTTTCGCTTTTGTGTTATATGAAAACGAGGATTGTCAACTGGCTTCGGGGATTGTATTCCAGCCGGAACTGATTTTTTTCCGCACAGTGACGGGAAGTGATGTTGATGCCATTGTAGGCGGAACGGAAACGCCCGGTGGTTTGCTGTCAAATGTTCTGGATTCCCCTTATACCGGTATGCCGGTACATACCGGTTTTTTATTTACTGTGTATGACAAACTGGTACCGGGTGGTCAGTTGCGTTTTTCTGCTGTTATTCAGGATTTATTTGGAGATGCATTCGTACCGGGGAAAACAATGATTCCGGTTTCACGGCAGACAGCTGTTCACACCGGTGTATCAGGTTTTATCCCGTTCTGTCTTGGACCGGTGAAATTTTCGCTGCTTCCGTCTGTGGAATTCCACAATATTAATCGGGTTGTTACCGGATCTTTGTCTGTATGGAATTCATTCCGGTGCGGTATTGAATTTTCTGTGGGGAAATTCCTTTCCGTATGCGGCGGTTTGACCAGCGGATATCCCTGTTTTTCTGCAGAAGTGGTTTTATTTCATTTTTCCCTCGGCTGTTCCTGGCAGACTATCGAAACGGGACGGTATATTGGTGATAATCCTCTGTCGGTTTTTAGAATTTCTGCAATGTATACATGGTAGCCTTTCAGCTTAAAAATTGACGGAAACCGGATAAAATCAGTATTATGAATGTAATGTATATGGCTGCAAACAGCCGGGAGGTTCCTAATGGCATTGATGGAAAAAATGAAAGAGTATCTTGAAAAAAGTGTGGAAGCATCAAAAGATGCTTTTTCAAAAGCAGGAGATGCAGTTCAGGATTTCGGTGATAAAAGTGTCCTGAAAATTGAGATAAAGCAGATTAATTCACGGTTAAATCGGGAGTACCGTTCCTTGGGGACTCAGATATACCAATTGTATTCGGAAAACCATGAAACAGAAATAGCTTTTTCTGATGCCCGGGTATCGGGAATTTTAGCAGAAATAGGGCGGCTGCAGGAAGAAATTTCCCGGAGGGAAACCGTCCTGAATGGTTCAGGACAAAAGAGTCCTGATTCACCTGAAAAAGAGTGATTTGTGGGACATCCTGTTGTATATGATGATTGTCATGGAGGAAATATATGGCACATATTTACCAATCGATAAATGAACTTATCGGAAATACACCGCTTTTGAGGCTCAACCGGTTTGAACAGGACGGAAATCTTCAGGCTGAGTTGTACGCAAAGCTTGAATTTTACAATCCTGCTGGTTCGGTAAAAGATAGAGTGGCATTGGCAATGATTGAGGCGGCGGAAGCAGACGGACGCCTGAAACCTGGGGCTGTCATTATTGAACCCACATCAGGAAATACCGGAATCGGACTTGCCGCCGTGGGTATTGCCCGGGGATACCGGGTGATTATTGTTATGCCTGATTCCATGAGTGTCGAACGGCGGCTTTTGATGAAAGCCTACGGTGCCGAACTGGTGCTGACTCCGGGTGCGCTGGGAATGTCCGGTGCCATACAAGAAGCGAAGAAACTTGCCGCTGGTATTGCCGACAGTTTTATCCCGGGACAGTTTGACAACCCGGCTAATGCTGCTGCCCACCGGACTGCAACCGGACCGGAAATTTGGCATGATATGGATGGATCGGTTGATATTTTTGTTGCCGGTGTGGGTACCGGTGGTACCATAACCGGTACCGGTGAATATTTGAAGTCAAAGAATCCCGGTATTCAAGTTGTTGCGGTGGAACCGGCAGATTCTCCGGTTTTGTCCGGAGGTTCACCGGGCGCACATAAGCTACAGGGTATTGGAGCCGGTTTTATTCCGTCTGTGTTAAATACGGAAATTTTTGATGAAGTTATCCGTATTACTACCGGGCAGGCGTATGATACAGTCCGCCGTTTATCCTGTTTGGAAGGGATATTTGCCGGTATTTCTGCTGGTGCGGCCTGCTGTGCAGCGGCACAACTTGCCTCCCGCCCGGAAAATCAGGGTAAAAAAATTGTCGTCCTGTTTCCCGACGGCGGTATCAGATATCTGTCAACGCCGGATTTTGTGGGTTCAGCCGGATAGTGGCGGGGTGCGACCGGTGCGGGGCAGCTTAACCCATTTTGGCGGGGATAAAACCCATGAAATTACCGGTTTGCCGGTGTCTGGTTGCATATGAACCGTATATATTGCGGTGTGCAGTCTGAAGACCCTGAGCCTTATAGGAGGAATTTGTTCACAAAATTCCTGTACAATATCTGTTACTGCCTTGGAATTTTCAAGTTGTATTCCGTCTATACGGCCGAACAGCAATCCGGAGGGGTATTGTATGTTTGCTTCGGAAATCTGGATAGCACCAGATGCAGAGCCGGTCAACGTTTCCGGTTTCAGTAGTACTGTGCCGGCTGCTGGAGCGGATTCCATTCCCTGTAGTGTAACCGGTCTGACTAAAAGTCCCGCTTTACAGACAGGTGGTTCGATGCAGCATTCTGTAATCTGCGTTTTAATTTCTTCAGGGGGCAACTGTGTGTTGAGAACGCAATGGAGTGGGTATATCGGAATGACATGGCAGGCGCATCTGCGGCGTATGGCGGTGGCTATATCCCGGTGCTGCTGCAATAATGTGCTTAAAGGGGTATCATGAGGAATGAGGACAGTGCGGGTAAATTTATATTCCTGCATTGTTTGACTATAGCGTTTCTAAAGAAAAAAGTGTAGTATAGAACCATGTCCCGTTACAAGATTTTTTTATCTGTTTGTATGAGTTGCGTATTTTTTTTGTTAGGATGTTCTTCTGAAAGTGCCCTGTATTTTCAGTGCAATGGACAGGTTTCTCCTCTTATTGCATTAAACCGTAATGCCCGTAGTGCTCGGGTTGTTAATCCTGAATCTTCTGGATATATGTATTTTGCTTTTTCTGCTGATCAATGCCTGATGCTTGCCCAGTCTGCAGTGGAACAGGGAGTCATTTCAGTTGAAATAACGGTTTCTTTACTTACTGCAGATGATACCGGTCAGTTTGCGTATGGTTTTTTGTATTCCGATGATTTTGTAAAAGAATATAAATTGAAAAAAGATTTGCCTGGGCGCCCGATGATTCAGGGAAAATTTTCTAGTTCAGTACCTTCTTTCAGATTGGCATCGACTGTTCCATCCCGTAACTTGGCTGATATCCGGGGAATTGTGGTGTATGCAACTGTTCCTGCTGAGGTATCTTCTGTTAAAGTAGTTCCGGCAGCAATTGGATACGATATTTCCCCGGCAATCCCCCGGTTCTGTTTCGGTAGCAACGGCGGTGCCGTTTCATTTGAAACCCCTGGTTCTGCTGCTGATTTTACCGGAGCGGAAGCTGTGTTCGGCAAACCTGACCGCAAGGAAATGTACCGGCCTGTTATCCGGATTCTACTTTCTGATAATGTAATTCAGCCGGAACATCCATCAAATCAGATTAGAATGGAGCTGGATGTGGGCGGGGAGTCTGTCTATATCAGACGGGTTCCGGGGCAAAAAGTGGTGACGCTTCAGTGTGCCGGTCTCCAGAATCCGTATGGAACAGTTGTTCCGGTGGAACATCAGGAACAGCTCACCGGTGTGCTGATGGAATACGTTAAAGTAGATTCCGGTATAGATGGATTTGTTCTGGATCCGCTGGCTACAGATCCTGGGTTAATACCCGGATGGGACAGCAACAGCTGGAGAACTGGTGATTATGAATTATTTGAGTGGGAACAGTTTCCCGGTTTGTTGATTTTTGATACAGCCGATTATGGTATTCAGGATGATTTCTTTAAACGGCTGGCTTTTTTTACGGAAAAAAGCGGTTATATCGGTACGCTGGCTTCTGACCGGGAAATAGCATGGCAGCATGGCTTTAATGCCCATGATTACCGGGCGGAAACGCTTGCTGCCTTTTTTCAGCTGGCATTGGAAACAGATTTTCCCCTGAATGCAAAGGAGAATCTGCTGTGCCGCATTCTTGTCCATAACGGAATTATTGTTCCGGTGGAACAGAATGGTGTTGTTATCGGATACAAGCCGGGATATGGTGGTTTGGTTTCTATTTCACAGGAATCTCTGATGTATTTGCGCCATACCCTGCTTACTCATGAATGTCTCCATGGATTATATTTTATCGACAGCAGTTTCCGGGATCAGGTTGCCCAGGTTTTTCAAACTGCAGATGCTGAGTCAATCCGTTTCCTGCTCCGGTATTTTCAGGTTCAGTCATCACTGAATTATAATTTGGAAGATACTTATTTGATTCAAAATGAATTTATGGCGTATGTAATGCAACAATCAGTTGACCGGACCGCTTCATATTTTGCTGACAATCTTTCCTGGCGGGGTTCTATGTTGGATGCAGAACCGGAACTTTGTGCCTATGTGCAGGGGACAAAAGGTGCCGGTTTTCGGGATGCTTCAGCACAGTTGAGTGCTTATGTATTTTCCCGGTGGGGACTTGAAGCTGGACGTGTTGCGCTTGTTACCCGGTGATTGTCTGTAATCACCGGATTATTACGGCTGAAGTTGTATTCAGGGCAGGATGCGTTACGGTGAATATGATTGCAGTGATATAAGTGACTGCAGCAACTGCTTGCAGGTGAATACAACGCTATGTCTTCTGCCTTGAATTTTTACCATCGTGTTTTAAGATGATCCGGTTGAAAAGCCTGGTTGAATTTCCGTTCTGCTGCGACAGAAATTGGAGGTCCGTGGCCGGGCATCAGTATGATGTCATCCTGTTGGGATAAAATTTTTGTCTGCAGGTTTGACAGCAACGTTCGGTGGGCATAGGAGCTGTTCGTGTTTCCGACCAATCCTGCCGTTATTGCATCGCCGGTAAATACAACCCGTCCGATTTTGTACGCGAGGGAGTCTGAGGCGTGTCCCGGCAGTGCCATATAGCCGATATTCAAACCGGCAATTTGAATAATACCGTCGCCTTTTAAAATTGTCTCTTCAGATTCCGCAATGTCGTAATCAGCTGCAAATATTTTTGGTGTATATATTTTTTTTAACGTGGACAATCCCCTGGTATAGCTGTCATGATTGTGTGTTATTAGCACTGCGGTTAAGTTAAACGGACCGTCTTCCAATTGAAGCAGGATTTCCCGGGTGATTTTGCCCGGATCGATTATCAGTGCTTCCATTGTTGCGGAATTTGTAACGACATAACAGTTTGAAAAACCGTCCAGATTAAGATGAAAATAAATTTTCATTCCATTTCCTCTATGTATGTAAATTCAGCTTCCCTGGTATTTGATTGATTAAAAGAGGTGTTTTTCTGTTCTGCATCGTAAAAAATAGTTCGTTTAATATTGCAGTTTCTGATAGATGTATCAATCAATGTTGCTTTTATAAACCGGGAATTATATAAATCAGAATCATCAAATGAGGACTGGTATGATGTAATTCCACAAAAATTGTTATGCACCAGCTCGGAACCGGTAAATAATACATGGGAAAAAGTTGCACCGGCAAAAGAAGAAAACTGCAAATTTGAATGGATTAGATTGCAGTCTACGAATAAGGAAAAATCAAACATTGACATACGGGAACGGAAAAATTCCGAATGCAGGTTACTGAACGTACAATACTGGAAATTACATCCGTAAAACCGTTTGTCAGTAATATCAATATCTGTAAATGTCAGACCGCAGGCATTTAATCCGATGATTTTCTGATGTGTTCTGATATATTCGTAAATAGCATCTTTTATTTGTTCCGGTTGCGGTATATGTTTGAGGCAATAATTGGGACGGGTCGTCAAACAGCCGGTTTCATCAATTGTTGACAATGCTGCCCGTTGGCAGGATGGATGAATGCATGTATTTAATTCAAACATGAATACAGTGTAGGGCATTGCATAGGTTTAGTCAAATGGATATGATACAGATATGTGTTGGAAATGTCTGCAACCGGTGGAAATCCCGATGCCGGTTTCCCGTACTGCCACATGTCCTGTGTGTGGAACGGATGTGCATTGTTGTAAAAACTGCCGTTTTTATGCTCCCGGAGCGCATTATGACTGTCATGAAACAGTTGATGAACCGGTTTATGATAAGGAACGGGCAAATTTTTGTGATGCATTCTCGCTTCAAACTGAATTCAGTGGTTCCGGAACAAACAGTTTCCGGAATTCTGTAGCAGATGCCCGGAAATTATTTAATGATTTGTTTTCGGTATGAATATTGATTTTGCTTTTATAGATTCCGGAACCGGTGGATTGCCCTACATGGAATATCTGAAAAGCATCTGTCCTGAAGCCGGCTGTATATATTTAGCTGATACAAAAAATTTCCCCTACGGGGAAAAATCCCGGGAAGAGATTATCACTGCGGCTGCGGCTGCTGTAAAAGCTGTACTGCAGCGGTGGCGGCCCAGAGCCATTGTGCTTGCCTGCAATACGATGTCGGTCACCGCATTGGATGCTCTCCGGAAACAGTTTCCGGAAATTCCTTTTATTGGTACTGTTCCGGCAATAAAACTGGCTGCGGAACAGACCAGAAATCATATTATCGGTTTGCTGGCTACAAACCGGACGGTGCAGGACCCGTATACAGATAATTTAATAAGAAAATACGCCCCTGACTGTCAAGTTTTCCGCCGGGGGGACAGCAGACTGATTTCGTTTATTGAACATGATTTGCCCGCTGCGTCTGCGGCTGACCGGATGGATGCAGTCCGGCCGGCCGCTGATTTTTTTACCGCCCGGGATGCCGATACTATCGTTTTAGGCTGTACCCACTTTATCCATGTATTTGATGATATACAAACCGCCGCCGGACCTGCTGTTCAGGTGATTGATTCCCGGAACGGAGTTATACAGCAGGCGATTCGCATCGCTTTTTCCCGGAATATGGCAGATTGGAATGAACATGCCGTACCCGGTTCCGGTTGCTGTGGAGACGGTACTGGTAATCCTGCACCCCGGGACCGGACATTTTTTGTTACCGGTTTTACTACTGCCGGGGAAGCGGAATATTATGAATCTTTGTGCCGCCGGTATGGTATCCCTTGGGGCGGATGTCTGGAATAGCGGTGACTGGCTGTGTGGATGGATGTAAAGTGTGCAGGGAACCGGTAGACGGCAATATCTGGTAGTGCCGGACTTCTGCTTGGTACCATAACGACAGCCGCCGGGAATATGCTGCCGGTAGGAGACCGGAATAGCACGGCAACGGTTGCCGTGGGCGCAAAAGATTACCCTGTTTTGAACAGAGTTGCGTTTCTGCTGTTTAATAGGGAATAGCAGCTGCAAGGCCTGAAAAACCATGCTGCCGGTAACTTGATTCCTATTCAAAAAAACTATCTGTAACCGTTTGATTGCGGGGAATCAGCGGTGTTATTCCGGATACAAAAAACAGCAGCCACAGTATATCTATTGTGGCTGCTGTTTCTGCTGCAAAAGCAAGTATGCAGCTGTTATTTTAAACGGGCTGCGATGGCATCAATGAATTGCCAGGAATCCAATATTTTTGTTGCCGGAGGCTGGGCGATTTTTGCCAGATCACCGGTCATTTCCCCTGACTCAATAGTATCGAGGGTTGCTTTTTCCAACCGGCGGGCAAAATCAACAAGATCTGGGGTGTTGTCTAGTTCCCCCCGTTTTGCCAATGCTCCGGTCCAGGCGAAAATAAGCGCAACCGGGTTTGTGGAAGTTTTTTCTCCGTTCATGTAGCGGTAATAGTGACGCTGTACGGTTCCATGCGCGGCTTCGTATTCAAAAACACCGTCAGGGGAAACCAGTACACTCGTCATCATTGCAAGACTTCCACTGGCAGATGCAACCATATCGCTCATGACGTCGCCGTCATAATTTTTGCATGCCCACAAAAATCCGCCCTTACTCTGCATGACCCGGGCGACAGCATCATCAATCAAAGTGTAAAAGTATTCCAGACCGGCTTTTTCAAAATCAGCCTTGAATTCCGTATCGTAGATTTTCTGAAAAATTTCTTTAAAACGGCCGTCGTACGTTTTGCTGATAGTATCTTTTGTGGCAAACCAGACATCAACTTTTTCTGACAGTCCGTAAAAAAAGCAGCAGCGGGCAAAGCTTTCAATGGATTTGTCTGTATTATGGATTCCCTGGATTACGCCGGGACCTTTCATTTCCATGATAGTCCGGCGGATTACGGTTCCGTCTGTTCCGGTGAATACCAGTTCCGCTGTCCCGGGGCCAGGCACGGCGATTTCGCAGTTTTTATATACATCTCCGTACGCATGGCGTCCCAAAATCAATGGTTTTTTCCAACAGGAAACCGTCCCCTGTACATTTGACACGATAATCGGCTTGCGGAAAACAGTTCCGTCCAGTTCGGCCCGGATGATACCGTTGGGGCTGGGCGTAAGATGTTTCAGATTATATTCTTTTACCCGGGCGGCATTTGATGTGATAGTCGCGCATTTTACGCCGACTCCCAGGCGCTTGATTGCCCGGGCAGCTTCATAAGTTACGGCATCTTCCGTATCATCCCGTTCTTTCAGACCCAAATCAAAATATTCTGTTTTCAGTTCAACAAAGGGTTCCAAAAGTTTGTCTTTGATAACTTTCCAAAGTATCCGGGTCATTTCATCACCGTCAAGTTCGGCGACCGCATTCTTCATGAGTATTTTAGCCATTGAAACGCTTCCTGTTTTGAGTGGAATGGAAATATTTTATAGTATAATGAATAGTTATACAAGTAGAAATATGATATACTCGGACTTGTGAGCGGTATTCTGATTGATGATGTAATTGATATATCCGTTAAAGCCGGTGCGCTTGTCCTGGAAAACGGCGGCGAAACATACCGGGCGGAAGAAACCTGTGTCCGTATCGCACGGGCGCTTGGTGCGAATGAAGCATACTCTTTTGTAACACCGACAGTTGTGATTGTTTCTGTGACAGATAAAGACAGACGGTATCATACAGCGGTACGGAGAATTACCCAGAGAACGGTTAATCTGAAAAAAATAGCGCGGATTAATTCCCTGTCCCGCCGGCTTGCTTCCCGGAACCGTCCGCCGGTACCGTGGATGGTAGAACGGTCGCTTGAACGCATCCGGCTGTCACCAGAGCATAATCCCCTGAAAATCATTATAATGGCAGGTTTCAGTTCCTTGTTTTTTGCGCTGATGTTTCACGGTGGGCTTATTGAAGCCGGTATTGCATTTTGTATCGGAATTCTGCTGCGGATTATGCTGATTTTTTTGGACAAGTTCCGGTTGAACAATTTTATTGTATCCGTTATCAGCGGCGGTTTAATTTCCGTACTGTGTGAAATGGTACTCTTTTTGGGAATGATTCCTGATTCTGTGACCGTTATGACGGCTGTTTTGATGCAGGTTGTTCCCGGTCTGGCAATTGTCAATGCAATCCGGGATTTAATTGCCGGAGACCTCATGGCCGGAACCGCACGTCTTATGGAAGCTTTTATGGTTGCCGCCGGTTTATCGGCGGGTTCTGCATTCGGTATATTGGTGTTTGCCCATGCAGTGGGTTGATTTGTTTCTTGCCGGATTCTGGGGAGCTGGTGCTGCTGCGGGACTGTCGTACTGTTTTAATATCAGCCGTTACGATATTATCTGGGGGGCTGTTACCGGCGGTATCGGCTGGACGGTATATACATTGGCAGGGGCGGAAGGAACCGCAGCCTATTTTTGGGGAGCGCTGGCTGTTGCCGGTGTATCGGAACTGCTGGCAGTTCTAATAAAAAATCCGGCGACCGTGTATCTTGTTCCCGGACTGTTGCCGTTAGTTCCTGGTGGCGGTATGTTTATGACGATGCGCGCTGCGGTACAGGGTAATCTTGATGAAGCCCTGTCCGTGGGATTGTCCACCCTGACTGCAGCCGGTGCTATCGCGTTGGCCGTAGCGTTGCTGTCTTCTGTGTCACGGATTATTGCTGCGGTTATCCGGCATCTGTATAAAAAGCGGTGACTCTGATTCAGCAAACAATTGTTTCATTTCTTCTGCCATCCGGTCTGCAGGTGGATCCATACCGTTTATAATCCATTCCCGTACGATATTATATGCGGCTCCGCTCCAAAAACATAACGTATAATATTTGATATTGTTTGTTTCCCGGGTTTGTTCTCTGACAAATTTATTGATTTCCGTCAATATTTCATCTGCCAGTCCGGCTTTTAAAAGAATTTTAAATGTTTCTGCATGGGGAATCAGTTCCCGGAACATAGTCAGCCAGAAATTATACGGATCTTCAAGATAATTGTATTTCCGCATTGCGCCGGTAATATTATCTACGACGCTTGAAATAGAACTGTGAAGAACGTCTTCTTTTGAAGTGTAGTTCCGGTAGTATGCAGGACGGGATACACCTGCTTTTTTGCATATATCAGTAATAGAAATCTCTTTGAATTCCTGTTGCTTTAACAGTAAAAGAAATGCATTTTCCAGGCACTCTTTTGTGATTTTGTTTGATACTTCATTTGAATACCGTAATGGTTGTATTTTATTATATATTTCCGACATAGCAAATCCCCCGATTTTGTAAAGTCCGTCAGATTTTTTATTGACAGGTATTTTCTGCGACGTTACATTTGTATTAGCGTTACAGTTGTAACATGATTATGATACTTTGACTGGAGGGAGTTGTCAATAAAGGGTGATACATGAAGCATAAATTACGTCCATCTGTTTTTATCCGGTATGGAGTTGTAGTGGCAGTAGTTGCTGTCACTGTTGTTACCATAAAAATTTTTACCGGGAGAAATAACGGCGGGTATACTGCACCCCGTCCTGCTGTGGTAACTGCATATCCGGAACGCCGTACCATAGATACAACCCTGACACTCAGTGGGCATATCGAAGCCCGTTCTATGGTACCGGTTATCCCGTTGGTCAGCGGAACAATACTTGAATATCCGGCAAAAGCCGGAATGCAGGTGGAAAAAGGTGATGTGCTGGCTTGTATTGATGAAGAGCCGTTCCGGCAGCAAATGCTGCAGGCAGAGGCTGCGTATACCGGTTATGAAAGCAGTTTTGCCCGTGTTGAACAACTGTATCAGACAGGTGCCGTTACCCGGCAGGAATATGATTCCGTAAAAGCCCAGCGGGATGCTGCAAAGGCTCAGTATGAGCTTGCCGTTCTCCAGTTGGGGTATGCGCAGGTATCTGCGCCGGTATCAGGAACAGTATTGATGGCACCCGCTTCCGTCGGAACGGTAGCAGCTGCCCCGCAGCCGGTGGCAGTAATTGCGGATTTGTCTGATTTGGTTGTGCGGCTGGCGGTTCCGGAAAAATATTTTACACTATTCAATAACGATCCGGATACTTTGTCTGCCCGGATAATCCGTCCCGGTGAGCCGGGAATTTCAGAAACAGAAATATGCGATGCAGAGATTGAGACTGTTGCTCCATATATTGACGGTGCATCAAAAACGTTTGAAGTAGTGATTAAACTTACTGGTTCCCTTGATTCCCTGCGGCCGGGAATGTATGTCAAAGCATCTGTTGTATTCAGCCGGAAGGAAAATGTGACGGCACTTCCGGTTACTGCCAGAAAAACAGACGGCTCCTGTTATATATTCAATCCCGGTAGTGAACCGGGTACCGGGACCGCAGAGCATATTATGCTTGATGCCAGCGTGTCTGACGGAGACTGGTTTATGATTCCGGAGCAGTATGCGGAAAGGCAGTTTATTGTTTCCGGGCAGGGAACCGTTTTTGACGGCCAACCGGTTACTGTAGTGTCCGGGACAGGTAATACGGAAGGAGCTGCCGAATGAAAGTTTCGGAATATGCCGTTAAACATCCTGTCGTTGTTGCAATGCTGCTGATAGTATTGGTGGTATTCGGTTTATTGGCCATTACAAGTATAAATGTGGAATTCATGGCAGATGTTTCTGCGCCGTCAGTGATGGTACTGACGGTGTATCCCGGTGCTTCAGCTGAAGATATGGAACGGGATGTGACTTCTGTTCTGGAAGATGATTTTGTTACGTTGCCGGATTTTAAAAGTATTTCCAGTGAGTCGTCCAATTCCCTGAGTCTTATAACCATAACATTCCGGGACGGTGTTGATCCGTATGACAGGATTACAGAAGTCCGGGATCGGACAAATAAACTGATGGAGTCCCTGCCGGAAGGTGTTTCCGGTATTCCAAATGTATTAGTCGGCGGAGCGGAAATGCTGCCGGTTTTCTCTTTTGCAGTGACCGCAGGTGCTGATTCCGGAACAATGACACAATATATAGAAGATACTTTGAAACCCCGCCTTACTTCAATTCCCGGTGTTTCCAGCGTTTCTGTGACCGGGGACAAGAAACTACAGGTAAATATTGAACTGCGCACAGAAGATTTGGCTGCCAGGAATATTTCTGCCCTGACAATATACCAGCTTTTAAACTACAGCAATGTTTCTCTTCCTGCCGGCTCTGCCGTATACCACAACAAGAATATATCTGTACGCTACAGTGGGGAATTCACTTCTTTAGATGATATAAAAAATCTTCCGGTGGGAAGTACCGGTGAAGGGATTGTAATCCGGCTGCAGGATGTGGCTGATGTATCACTTTCTTATCCTGATGCGGAAATTCTGGTGACGGACGGAGAGTCTCCGCTCATTCTGGTAGATATAAAGAAACGGTCTGACGGAAATACTATGGACATTGCCCGGGAAGCAAAGACCATTTTAGCTGATGCTGCCAAAGAAACCGGCGGCGCCTTTGAGTACAGCATTATCAGTGATGACAGCCGGATTGTTTCCGCATCCATGAAAACTGTTATTATGTCCGGTGTCGGCGGAATTATTATGGCGGTACTGATAATTTTTCTGTTTTTAAATGATGCCCGGGCAACGTTGATTATCGGTTTGTCGATACCGTTATCTATTCTGTTTACGTTTGTAGCTATGAAAATCAGCGGGGTAACGGTTAATTTGATGAGTTTGTCGGGGATTGTCGTTGCATTAGGAATGGTTGTTGATGGTTCCATAGTTATGATTGAACAGGTATTCCGTTACTATAACCGGCGTAATCCTGACGGAACCATGCAGTATTCAGTGCAGGAAGCGATTTTTACCGGTTCCCGGGAAGTCGGCGCATCTATTTTTGCCAGTACGGCAACAACCGTTGTTGTATTTATTCCGATTGCGGTGCTTTCCGGTTTGATTGGTATGATACTCCGGGATGTGTCGTTGACGCTGATTATGGCGTTAAGCGCGTCGTTTGTTTCTGCGGTTATCGTTGTTCCGTTTTTGATGCGCCTGCTGCTTCATCCTGAACGGCAGCCAGTCCGGAAAGTTTCGTTTGTAAACCGGGGTATGAATGCGCTGGAACGAAAGTACCGGAAAATGCTGAACTGGTCGCTTTCATCCTGGAAATTCATACTGTTTATTTCTGTCTGTGTTCTTGGCGCTACTGTTTTTATTGCCCAGTCGTTGGGAATAGCTTTTGTGCCGTCTACCGATAACAGTGACTTTTATATCGATGTGGAATTCCCCTCGGGATATACCCTTGAACAGACGGAACAGCAGATGCAGCAGATTAATATCCTGCTGAGGGAAGCCGTTCCGGAAGTCCAGAGTGCCGTTTTTTACAGCGGCCAGGGGCAGTCATTCGGCGCAGCCCAGTCCAGCGGGAATATCGGGTATATTCACGTAATACTGGTTCCCGTCGCCGAGCGGAAACGGGATATTCATGAGATTATTCTCCAAATGCAGGAACTGATTTCTGCCCGTATTCCCGATGTAACGGTTAAAGTATCAAACGGCGGATTTGATAAACTGTTGGGATACGTTTCCGGCGGTGGCGGATACGGTCTGACTTTTGTCAGCGAAGATATGACGGCGCTGTATCAGGAAGCTTCCGCATTTTCAGAATACCTGCGGACAGATCCGGATGTAGTAACGGTTGAAATGGATACCTCATTTGATGCGGAGTCCCTGGTTATTGATATGGTTCATGATTACATGAGTGCATTGGGAGTATCAAGTTATGAAGCCGGTGTAACTGCGGCGGTTCTGTTTCAGGGAATGGATGCCGGCCAGTTCCGGAATCCTGATGACGGTTCCCGGTACACAATACGGTTGTATTCCGATTTAATAGGGGATACCGTAACCCTTGATGATATTGCTGATATTTCAGTGGTCTCTGCCGCCGGTGTTCCGGTATCTTTTGCTAATATTGCTTCTGTATACACAGAGCAGACGGTGTCTCAGATCAATCATAAGGACAGGGCTAAAAAGATTACAGTTTCAGCGACACTGGTCAGTGAAGATACAGCAGGGGTTAACCGGCGGGCACAGGAATGGTTACAGAAAAATCCCCTTCCTGCCGGCGTTACAACAGAAGCCGGAGGTATTATAGAACTGATTGGGGATTCCCTGCCGTCAATTTTTTCAGCGCTGGCAGTTGCCTGGTTTTTAGTGTATACCGTTATGGTTCTTCAGTTTGAACGGTTCCGGCAGCCGTTTATCGTTATGGCGACTATTCCGTTCTGTTTGATCGGCGTTATTCTGGGGTTGCTAATGTTCGGTTCAACCATGAGTCTGGTTGCGCTGCTGGGAGTTATTTCTTTAGGTGGTGTTGTAGTCAACAATGGAATTATCCTTATTGATTATATCAATCTTCTCCGTTCCGGGGGAGGCGATGGTGCCGCAGCCGGAAACGGTTCGGGAACGGTATCTAGAAGTCTGGAATCTGAAACTTCCGGGCAGGCAAGCCAAAGCTGTGAAACGGAATCCCGGCTCCGGGAATGTGTCGTAAACGGATCTGCGAGCCGGTTACGGCCGATTTTTATGACGACGCTGACCACGATGCTGGGTGTTGTACCTATGGCTGTTGCCCGGGGTGAAGGGGCAGAAATCTATGCCCCGCTGGGTCAGGCGATTGCCGGGGGATTGCTGACGTCAACGCTGATAACATTGTTTATTATTCCGGTACTTTATTTTATTTCAGAACGGCGGAAACTCCGCAAAATGAACCGTAAAAAGACGGTGGCAGGGCTGCTTGTCCTGATGCTGGCAGCGGCTGCTCTGGCAGAATCACCGGCTGCAGTTACTGGGACAGAACCTTCTGCGCCGGTTGTACAGGAAATTTCGGATGCAGCAGCTGCGGATACAGATAGTGCGGCAGATGCGGTGCCGGAAAATTCTCCCGGACCGCAGCCGTTGCCCGGATCGGTTACCGGCGGGGCGTATACGTATGATATGCTGTACCAGATGGTGCTGGAAAACAATGCCGAAATCCTGCTCGCCCGGGAAAATTACACCCAGGCGTTGCTGGATGTAAAAGATGCAAAGGCGTCATACCAGCCGGTAATCGGTGCAACAGTGGGGGCTTCGTATACACTGAATCCCCTGATTGATAAAATTGAAGTTACAGCCGGACAGTTGGGAACCATTCCTGCTTTAGTACCAGGTATGTCTCCGGTACTTTTGCCTCCGGAAGATTTGTTGGTTTTTGACGGTATTCCCCATTTCGGGTATTCTTTTTCCCTGAGCCTGCAGCAGCCGGTTTTTACCTGGGGAAAAATAACCCATGGTGTACGGGCAACGGAAGCGGCGGCGGAAGCCCGGCGTTTGCAGGTTGCCCTGCTGGAAAAGCAGCAGGCTTCCGCGCTGGAAGTCCAGCTGTGCGTGCTCCGGTATTTGGAACAGATAGAACAACTGCTGGGGCAGCAGACGGAATACAGCAACCGGTTGGTTGCCTTGTCTGAAGATGCAGAACGGAACGGGGTGCTGGTACAGCAGGATGTGCTGGAAGCAAAGATACAGGCTGCGCTTATTCCGGTTACGCTGGAAGAAATCCGGCAGCAAAAAGAGAGTACCTTGCAGGTGGTGCAGCGCATGACCGGTATGAATAACCTGCAACCGGAACAGATTGCGTTTATTCCTCCGGAACAGAAATACCTGGATCTGGCTGCTGCCGATCAAAGTGAATTGGAAGCGGCGGCTCTTGATCCTTCCCGGGAAACATTTGCAATATTGGATAATGTTATAGCAGCTGCGGATAATGCCCGGAAAGTTGCGGTAGATTCATTGTACTGGAAACCGGATATAGCTTTGCAGATTTCTGCCGGATTCAGCGGGGATTTGGAAAAACTGTTGAAAGGAACAGCATCAGTCAGTTCTGATTTGAATGCTGATATTTCAATCGGATTGAAAACAACTCTTTGGGACGGCGGCAAAAAACTGAATGACATACGCCGCCGTGAGAGCGAACTGCGTTCTGCTTCTGTAAATCGGGATGATACTGTATTGGCTGTAACCCAGGAAATTCGGCAGCAGTGCCGGGCAATGAGTACCGCTGTACTAAAGATACAATATCATGAGTTGAAAATTACTGCAGCAGAATCGGATATTGTCCGGCAGGAACAAATGTTGCAGACCGGATATGGTTCTGAAAGGGACGTGTTGCAGGCACGGATAACTGAAGCAACGGAAAAAATCAATTTGATACAGGAAAAAATCAATCTTGCAGTGGCTGCAGGAACTGTGTATGCCTTAACACGCTGACGGGTACCGGTTCTGCTCCTGTGGATTGGCTGCGCTGACGGGTGCCGGTTCTGTGCCGGGATGCGTGGGATGCTGATGTGTGCCGGTTCTGTTTCAGCAGATGTGTGGTGCTGATGCGTGCCGGTTCTGCCCCG
>CALXOI010000045.1 GCA_944389965.1 uncultured Treponema sp. | reverse complement strand
TAATTCCCCGCCGGGGAGAAAAAATTGCCCGGTTTTCCGTTACACGCAGGGCGTTCCATTGAATGACTCATATAAAAACCGGGCATCTTCTACTTTCATACCTGATAACCTGCACCGGACACAAACCCGATCTTTCTGCTCATTATAAAAAAAAGTAACCGGTGTACAGTTCAAAGTGATAGACCTGCGCAGGGATTTCAGCGGAATCTGTAGCAAGACAGAATACGGAATATCCTTTTGCAAAGGAAAATCCGGGGCGGCGGTTGCCAAAATAATTTCTTTAAAACTGATATACAACAACGATATCGGTTCAATCCTGCCTAAAACAGCCGGAGGTGTATGAAAAGAAGGTTCAGCCAAAAACCGGCAGATAGGAATATAGGGCAACATCAACATCACTTCACTGAACGAAACTGAATCCGGTACAAAGAAAACCTGACCTGATACGGAATAATGTCCGCCAGTAACAAAATAAAATCCTGAATTTAAATGAGAAACAGCCTCTCCAACTCCAGGAACAGCAGCTATTTCTCCGGCTGTCAAACAAGCCGTAAACGGGAATGGGTCTTTTTCCGGTACAGTCCCGTTTTTTACCATCAGACCTTTTCCTGATTTCACCAATAATTTTATCACTTCATCAGATACCGTTGCAGGCCGGGCATGACACAAACGGCGTAATTCCCCGGCAAGCCGGTCAGTGACGGTTTCAGGCAGTAATTTCCATGTGGCAGGCACAAATAAAGGATATTGATCCAGAAATCGGCAAGTAATTTTATCTCCTTTGAAGGATTCGCCCAGAAACACCGTGCACCCGAACGGAGATGTAGATGGAACAGAAGCATCCGGCAACCGGATAATTTCCCGGGGAATAACAATAGCTCCGCATGCTCCGTTTTTAACTTTCCGGATAACAGATGTAAATGAAAGTCCGAGTTTTTTAAAATAAAATCTAATTTCAACCTGCTTGCCGTATAATTCAACAGGAAGGATTAAAGGATCGGTAAATAAAAGAATCCCTTCCGGCAACATTTTTATTCCGGAACTACCGATAGCAAAGGAAAAAATCTGCTCAGCAGGTTGTTCCGGAACCAGGGTAAAACCCACCGGTTCCGTGCATAAATACGAAAGAATAATATCCCGCTCGATTCCGGATAATGCATTATTCATTTACATACGCTCCATATTGTACCTGTTCTATCTGCCATCCTGAAGCTGTCCGGGTAAAAAACACCTGAACATCGAACCAGCCGTCCGCATTTGAAAACCGTACTGGAATCTGCCGGTAAGAGCCATCAGAAAAAGGCTTTCCGTAAATATACTCGGTTACAGAAAAAATATCCTGTGTATTATACAGGAATACTGTCAGCATATAGGTCTGAATCGGGACAAAATACCCCGCTAAGTCCTCTTCTAAATTTTTCCGCTGCTCCGGCAACCGGGCATTATACCATAAAACCAACTGGCTGCAGAATTCTTTCAGAACAGATTCCAATTCCGGTTCCAAAGATGTAATGTCCAGACTACCAAACCCCGGCAGTTCAGGATAAATATAATCTTCCGGAAAAAGATATAAAGCAACCGGACCTACCCCTGATACCGCTTGGACTGATGCAAAACGGTCAGAGCTATTCTTTTTCCGTCTGGAAAGAAAATCCGGTTCCAACTCCGCAGTCCAATCAATTCCGGTTGAAATCTGCAGCATATGGGATTTCACCGTATCAGGATCTGACATTTCAGACCCTTCCGGTATACCGGGCTGGCTGCAACCGCAGAAAAACAAAACAAATACGATGGCAGCATACCATATCCCGATTCTGTTCATACAGTATATTATAATACGTTTTGATAAAATCAGACAAGCATCAGATTGCATAATCCGATTGATTCGGATATTATCTAATACGATGACTGCTGCAGATAAACAAAAGCTTTATGAAATTTTACGGATATTCGCTTCGGGATGCGGAAATTTTCCTTCCCCGGAATTCGACGGACCTGTTCCGGTATTCCAGGATGATATATCTGCAAAACCATCTGATATTACCCGGATTGACTATAATCCGGCATCCCGGAATACGCAGACAGTTTCCAGCACCCTTGAACAAATCAGTGCAAAAGTTGCAGCCTGTACCAGATGCGGTTTGTGCCGGACCCGCAGGCATACTGTTCCCGGAACCGGTGTTCTCAATCCTGCGGTACTCGTCATTGGAGAAGGTCCCGGTGCCGACGAAGACGCAGCGGGGATTCCTTTTGTCGGAAGAGCCGGACAGTTGCTGGATAAAATGCTGGCTGCCATATCTTTATCCCGGGATACAAACTGCTATATTGCGAATATCGTAAAGTGCCGCCCGCCGGGAAACAGAGACCCTTTGCCGGAAGAAAGTGCTGCATGTATTTCTTTTCTTGAAGCACAAATTGCTGTATTGAAACCGGCAATGATTCTTGCCGTTGGCCGGATTGCAGCTCAAAAGCTTCTGGAAACACAGGAAGGCATTGGACGGCTTCGCGGAAAAATCCGTACTTACCAGAACATACCGTTTATGGCAACATATCATCCCAGCGCACTTCTCCGTAATGAAGATTTAAAACGCCCTGCGTGGGAAGATTTAAAAATATTCAGAACATACCTTGAACAGCTGTGTCCCGGATATGACGAGCCATTCAAAGCAGGCCGGACATAATGGCAGAAGAACAGAACGGTTCCGGAATCTATCTGGAAACAGTATTGAACGTCCCGGTTTCCCAAACCTTTACATACCGGCTGGATACAACAGTAATCCCGCCGGAATGTGCGGTTCCCGGTAAACGGGCGGAAGTAAGATTCGGTAACCGCCGCATGACAGCCTATATCATTTCTGTCAGGGATTCGCTTCCCGCAGGTCTTCAAATTACCACAGATAAAATCAAACCGGTAATACGGATTTTAGATGAAACACCGGTATTCACCCCGGAACTGATTGACCTGTCCTGGTGGATGTCCCGGTATTACCTTTGTGCCCAGGGCGAGGCACTGGCCGCAATGATTCCTTCCGGAAAACGGGAAACAGACTGTCCTGGTTTTTCCTTTACAGATGACCCGGTGGAATATTCACCCCGGACATTGTCAGAAGAACAGACGGCTGCAGTTGCCGGTATCACGGCACAAAAAAATCTTATTCATTATATTTACGGTTCCACCGGCAGCGGAAAAACAGAAGTATTTTTAAGGGCAGCGGAAAATATTCTGGATTCAGGCAAAGGGGTTATTTATCTTGTTCCCGAAATAGGGCTGACCCATCAGGTCATTAAAGCTGTTGTACGCCGTTTTGGACAGACTGTTGCGGTCCTTCATTCCGAACTCACACCAAGTCAACGGCTGAAAGAGTGGCACCGGATTCTAAATAAAGACGCACGGGTTGTTATCGGCGCGCGCAGCGCGGTTTTTGCACCTGTCCCGGATTTGGGAATGGTTATTATTGACGAAGAGCATGATGCTTCATACAAAGCGGGCAGCACGCCACGGTATCATGCCCGTCAAATTGCAATGCACCGGTGCCGGCAGCTGGGCATCCCTCTGGTTATGGGAAGCGCGACACCTTCTGCAGAAGCCTGGCATTCAATGGAAACGGGCAACATTATCCGCCACCGTCTCAGTAAACGGTTAGCCGGAGGCGTTCCCCCTGACATTGAAACTGTTGATTTAAGTAAAACCGGTACAGAAACAGGTTGCTTATCCCCTCGGTTATGTGAGGAAATAAGATCCACCCTGTCGGAAAAGCGGCAGGTAATACTGTTTCTGAACCGGCGGGGGTTCACCCATTTTTTCCGGTGCAATACCTGTGGTTTTGAATTGAAGTGTAAAAACTGTTCGGTCGCCCTCACCTACCACAAAGGGGAAAAACGGCTCAGATGCCACTATTGCGGCTGGAATATTGCTCCGCCGTCTATCTGCCCGGAATGTGCATCCGTGGACGTGGGATATTCCGGATTTGGAACCGAATTTATTGAATCGGAAACCGTGGCGAAATTTCCGTCTGCACGGATATGCCGCATTGACACGGACAGCCTGACAAAAAAAGGTGAACTGCAGGAAAAGCTGGCATCATTCCGGAATGGAGAAACGGACATCCTGCTGGGCACACAGATGGTTGCAAAAGGACTGAATTTTCCCAATTTAAAACTGGTGGGAGTGGTTTTGGCAGACACAGGTCTCCATATGCCGGATTTTAGGGCAGCAGAGCGGACATTTGCGCTCATTACGCAGGTTGCAGGAAGAGCCGGGCGTTTTTTTCCCGACGGAAAAGTAATTGTTCAAAGTTATAATCCGGCACAAGAAGCCGTGGCATTTGCGTGCAGCGGTAATACCGAGGGGTTTTATGCACAGGAACTTGAACAACGGAAACTCCTGGGTTTTCCGCCTTTTACCCGTCTGATCCGGCTGGTATTCCGGGCTGCAACTTTAGAAGCTGCGCAGAATGCCGCGGCCGGAGCTGCAGATCTGCTGGCTTTTGAAGCTGAAAAGATTTCTGCTGCAGCAGATATTCTCGGTCCGTCAGAATGTCCGTTATCCATGGTTGCAGCAAATTACCGGTGGCAGGTACTTCTCCGGGCTATATCAATAAAACCGTTGCTGCAATTATGCAGCGCTTTCTTATACGGCTATAAAGCACCAGCTGCGGTATATATTGAAGTTGATGTGGACCCCGTCAATTTATTGTAATCAATGCCGGCGTATCCCTGAAAAGCTGACATTCCATAGGAAAAGACCTTTTGCAGGAGCTGTGGGGCCGGCGAGCATCCGGTCTTTTGCCGCAAGGGCAGACGCAAAATCATCTGCAGTCTTTCCCTGCTGCTCGTAGTACAGCAGTGTTCCTACAATGGACCGGACCATTTTCCATAAAAATGCATTCGCCGCTATTTCAAATACAATTTTATCACCGTCGGCAAAAAATACCGCTTTTTCAAGATACCGCTTTTTTGACGGACACACATCCCCCGCTGCGGCAAAAGTAGTACAATCAATTTCCCCGGAAAGACAAGAAGCCATACGGTTCAACAACCGGACATCAGGATACCGGCGGATAGGCCATACAAACCGCATTTCACAGGCAGAAGGCGTTGGTCCGCAATGCAGAAAATACCGGTATGTCCTGCCCACCGCATCAAACCGGGCGTGAAAAGAATCAGGAACTTCCCGGGAACCGGTAATCCTGATATCATCCGGTAACAAACTGTTCAAAGCCGGAATATACCGTTCCACCGGAATTGAATCAATAGGAGAAAAGAAATTTGCCGCCTGACCTGCTGCATGCACCCCCGAATCTGTACGTCCGGAACCGGACACAGCAACCGGCTGCTTCAGCAGTTTTGCCAATGCCGTCTCAAGTTCTCCCTGCACAGTTCTAACCGGCTGCCCTGCATCGGCTTTATCCTGCCGCTGCCATCCGCAGAAATCCGTACCATCATAAGAAATTGTGAGCAGAATATTTTTCATTATTATTCCGCAGCATCTTCATCCAAATCAATGTCAGAGGCTTCTTTCAGTTCTTTTGTCAGGTTATCATACAAATTACGGGAGTGTTCCAGCAACGGTCCCGGTTTTGATTTAGATGACTTACCCAAACCAAAAACCCGGGCAATAGCCCGTTTGTACTCATCAAGTTTTTTCAGTCTGAGGGTAATATCTTCCCGCTGTCCGTATTTATATTCCAGCAATCCGCTTAAATATACGACTCCGTCATACCCGTAGTTCTTATCAATATCAGGACCAAAATTTGAAATTCCGGCAATGCTTTCCACCCGTCCGGTTTCATATTCCAAAGCCTGCTGATACAGAAATAATGCCTTCCGGTAAAATACCTGCTGCATATAATCATAATTGTAGCCGGGTGCCAACGCCTGTAAATCACCGCATAACCACGCAAGCCGGAGGGAAATAATCGCTTTTTTTATCGTAGGTGAAAATGTCGGAGAAGTTTTTTCATACGTTAACAGGGCAAGATAATACATTGCGGCGCCATCAAACAAAGTCCGGTCCCGGGACAAATTATAATGGGGAAAAACCGTTGAAACCGCCTTCTGGCGTTCATCCTGGTCATCCATAATCGCATCAGCGTCGTGCTCTGATAACGTTTTAAAATCATTCCACAATAATGCCGTATGACATACCGGACAGGCTCCGACTGCATAAATCAGGGGATATACCGTTCCATATTTTGCAGAAGGTTCAAAAATCCTGTGCAATTCATCTGTCAGATTACCGGCAATCATGCGGCCGCCACCGCTCAGCATTTCTTCCCGGGCAAAAGGCTTACGGCACACGGGACATAACATTTTATCTTTTGTATAAAAAGAAATTACCGGTTTCTTGCCATCGTCTGCCTGTTTTTTTGTATTCCGAACCATACCTGACCTGTCCTTTTTATAAATTTATCCGTTCCAATACAACGTATGCTACGGCGTATTCCGATTCATGGGTTAATGATATATGCACCCGGTTTGCACCAGATTCATCCAGTAACTTCTTTGCTGTACCGGATAATTCCAGCCGGGGACGTCCTTGAATATCAGGAACCACACAGATATCCCGCAACTGTAATCCCCTTAAACCGCATCCCAACGCCTTACCAAAAGCTTCCTTTGCTGCAAATCTGACTGCCAACGATTGAAGTGCAGATTCACTGCCCCGGCTCAAAATATCCAACTCATTTTCATGAAAAAAACGTGCTGTCAGCTTTTTGTTCCCCAACCAGCGAGTAAACCGTGATACTTTTACAATATCGACACCAATACCGATTATCATAACGTTTCATCCAAACCGGCTTGCGTTGGAGTATTGTCCACAGATACAGTATTATTCTCTTCCGCATCTTCGGCAGCAGAAACAACAACTTCAATTTCTGAAGCACTCTGAGAAACGAGCCGGGAACCAGACGGAACGATAATTTCTACCGGAAGCTTATAAGTACCAGAACCAGTAATCTGGGAGCAGTCAACCCTAACCGTATACAATTCCGGACTGTATTTTTCCAAAGAATTCTGTGTTCCGGACAAACTAAAAGCAACCGACACCGGATTGAAACGGGCAATGTACAGCGGGTTTAATCCATACAAATAAACCGTCTGGTTTTCAAACGTTCTGGTTATAGTGACCGGCTCAATCCGTACCTCAACAGATACTTCCTGATCTCCGTCTACAGCAACCAGATGATTATCATTTCTAACAGATACTTTAGTTGTAAAAGAAGTTTTCCGCCCGTCAACATTAATTGCATCTGTCAGCAATTCTGTAACAGAGTCTACAACCGGTTCAGCTCCGGTAATACCTAAAGAAGAAGGGGTAATAATTGTTCCGGTAACCTGGTACCCGGCAGCAGGTGTTCCCTGTAAATCGACATATACCGGAACCTGCGTATGGGCACGGGCTGCAAGTTTTAAAGGAATAACTGCCGGAGAAACGTTTATTTCCAGCGGATCAATACTCTGCAGGGTATCAGAAATATTGATTTGAACAGGTATATTATAATCCCCACTTTGAGTGTAATAATCAAGATTTAAGACCGCTGTTATATCATTTTCTGTTATTCCGGCTATGCCTTCCTGGGTTGTCCGCAATGTTACCTTGACCCGGGGCTGGTGGTATCCGGCCGGAACCATAGATCCTTGGGATGAAATATTTAACGGAACAACATAACTGCGGGAAATCACTGTTACATTCTGATAAAAAAAATACAGCAGGACTGCCAGCACAAATGATGTCAGCTTTGCCGGCCAATTATGTTTACAGCTTTCCCAGAATTGCTTGACCGTCATGAGAGTCGTCCTCCTGTGTAACAGTAACCGGGGCAATGTCGAGTTGACTTTCCAAAGTTTTCGTCAATTGTTCCCGGGACAAATCATAATGAAGCCGGGAATCATATGCAAGACTGATTGCACCTGTTTCTTCTGATACAATTAAAACTACTGCATCGGTTTCTTCAGAAGTACCCAACGCAGCCCGATGCCGGGTACCAAATGTTTTTTTGATATCATATTGTTCCGAAAGCGGAAGGAAACAGCCAGCTGCAATCAGTTTACCACCCTGAATAATAACCGCCCCATCATGCAACGGAGTATCATGACCAAAAATGGTTACTAAAAGACTTGAAGACAGATCCGCATTCAATGGTTCTCCAGATTCGATGATGTCCTTTAATTCTGTATGCCGTGTAAACACAACAAGCATTCCTCGGCGTTGGGCTGAAAGGGATTCTGCAGCGTTCAGAACAGCTTCAATATATGTATCTTTTGAACGTTTTCCCAATGCGAACCATTGCCCTTGTCCTAACTTTAAAAACACCTTTCTGAGTTCGGGCTGAAAAACAACAACGAAACCCACTAAAAGACTAGGTGCAAGAATATTTAAAATCCAGAGTAATACAGATAGCTGCAGTACAGCCGCTGCCAGATACATAATAGCCAGCACTATCGCAGCTTTAATCAGCTGAACACTGTTGGTTTTTACAAATACTTCATATGATTTGTATAACACAAACGACAAAACACAAATATCCAGTACCGGTCTGATGTACTGATATGCATTTTCTATAATCCAAAATACTGTCATTCCGTAAAATTCTCCAATACCCGTAACATATCACAGGTTTGACGTACATCATGAACGCGCAATATGGAAGCTCCGTTTTGTACCGCTATCAAATTTGCCGCCAAAGTACCGGCCAACCGGTCCTGAGGCTGGCGTCCGGTCATATCGCCAATACATGTTTTCCGAGACAGCGCCATTAACACAGGATATTTTCCGCCGCATAAATCCCCGCAGCGCCGGATCAGTATCCGGTTTGCGGAAAGATTCTTACCGAAACCAATTCCCGGGTCAATGATAATTTTATCATTCCCGATTCCACAGTGCAAGGCAGTTGCAACCCGTTGCTGCAAGTATCCATTCACTTCTGCAAAAACATCCTGATATTCCGTGTCTTTTTGCATTATAGCAGGATTTCCCCGTTTATGCATTAAAATAACCGGAATTTCTGTCTTTGCAACATATGCAGCCAATGAACCATCGTCTTCCAGTGCAGATATATCATTCAAAATATCAGCACCAGCTTCATAGGCTGCCTGCATGACGTTTTTTTTCCGGGTATCAATTGAAACAGGACAATGAGAATAGCGGCGGATTTCTTCTACAACCGGTATAATCCGCTTCAGTTCTTCTTCTTCAGATACATATTCCGCTCCAGGCCTGCTTGATTCACCACCAATGTCAATAATATCCGCTCCGTCAGCTACCATCGCCAATGCAGCTTCTGCCGCCTGAGACCCGGAAAAACGGCTTTTTTGCCAAAACGAATCCGGCGTTACGTTTACAATACCCATAATAAAAGCCGGTAACGCTGTTGAAACCATTATATGCGGGGCACCAATGTGGCAGCAAAGCGGCAGTTCCATTTACAACAACCCCCTGACTGCTGAAACAATATGATCCGGAGACAAACCTGCATCTTCAAAAATCTCATTCCGTTTTCCCTGGGGCATAAACGCATCCGGCAGCGTCTTTACCGCTGTTTTTTTTGCAGGGTATGCACCGGTAACAATCCGTTCCAGACACCGGGAAATACCGCCGGATTCCACTCCGTCTTCAACAAAGAGAACGGCAGCATACGGTTCCACAACTTTAATCAGATATGATTCATCTATTGGCTTAATAAACCGGATATTATATATATCAACCGGAACGTTCTGTAATACAAGTGCCCGGGCTGCAGCGAGCGTTTCAGGGAAAATGCCGCCGGTACATACCAATAGTACTGACGCTGGAATATTTTGCAGTCCGTAACTTTCCGCAGCTGCAAAATCACTATATGGGAGCAATACCCCCCGCCCTTCTTCCAGCGGAAGCGCAAAAACATCCTGTTCAGAAGGACATGATGCTTTAGGATACCGGATTATGACCGGAGCATTCCTTTTTAGAGCCCAATGCAAACAAATTGATAACTCAACAGCAGAAGCTGGTGCAAGCATAATCACATTCGGTACTGGTCTAATCAATGCAATATCAAAAGCGCCTTGATGTGTTTCCCCGTCATCAGGAACCGCACCAGCCCTATCCAACACAAAAACCACCGGTACAGCAGGTAACGCCACATCATGAATCAACTGATCCAGTGCCCGTTGCATAAAAGTGGAATAAATAGCGACAACCGGTATCATTCCCGCAACAGACAATCCCCCGGCAAAAGTAACTGCATGCTGTTCTGCAATACCAACATCAAAAAATCGGTCGGGAAACCGGTGGGCAAAAGCCGCCAGCCCGGTACCTTTTGCCATTGCCGCAGTTACAGCAGCAATCCGGGAATCACGTTCTGCTGCATCCAGCAAAGCATTGGAAAATGCTTCCGTAAAACTTAACGTATCAAATTTTTCAACCGTACCATCTGAAATACAAAACGGACCGATCCCATGAAACCGTGCCGGATCATTTTCTGCCGGACTATAGCCCCGTCCTTTTCTTGTAACAACGTGAACAACCACCGGCCGGTTAAGTTTTTTTACCCGAGTGAAAACCTGTTCCAGTTCATCAAAATTATGACCATTCAACGGACCGACATATTCAAATCCTAAATCAACAAAAAAATTATTGGAATATAATAATGCTTTTATTGCCCGTTTAAAACGAAAAATAAACTTCGTAAAAAACTTATTTATCAGTGGCAATCGGTCAACAAAACGGTCAATGTTAAACCGGAATGTCTGGTATGACGACGTCATTGTCATCCTGCTTAAATACCGAGACAGAGAACCGGTATTTTTGCTGATTGACATCTGGTTATCATTCAGAACGACAATCAAATCTTTTGAAATCTGTCCGGCATGAGACAACGCCTCCATTGCCATGCCTCCAGTTAACGCTCCATCCCCGATAACTGCAATGACTTTTCCTTTCTGATGCCGGAGCATCCTTCCGGTAAGCAAACCTAATGCGGAAGATACCGAAGTTGAAGAATGACCCGCATCAAAAAAATCATGCGGACTCTCCTGCCGTTTTGTAAAACCAGAGAGACCGTTTTTTTTTCTCAATGTATCAAAAGAATCATATCTTCCTGTAAGTAATTTATGAGTGTAGCATTGATGGCTGACATCCCATACAAATGCATCTTCTGGACTATCAAAAACACGATGCAATGCGATGGTTAATTCCACAACGCCAAGATTACTGGCTAAATGCCCTCCATTTTTTCCTACAACCTCAATTATTTTCTTTCTGATTTCTTGAGCGAGTACCGGTAATTGTTTTTTATCCAGCTGTTTTACATCAGCGGGTGAATGTATTTCAGATAAAATCGTAGTAAACTCCGAAAACGCAGACATAATTATTAATAAAAAAGACCGCAGTTATGTTGGTTACAACAAAACCCACGGTCTTCTTCATTAGCATAGTCAAATTGAAAACACATAACGCCGGAAAATACCGGAGGAAATTACTTGCTCTTATGCCGGTTTCTTCTCAGCTTCTTCTTACGCTTATGTGTAGCAATCTTTTGACGCTTTCTTTTCTTTCCGCAAGGCACAATGGCACTCCTTATTGAAAACTGTATTTATTATCTATCAAAAATTAAATTACGTCAATAGGTAGTACCTATGAATAATCAAGATAATGTAGAACAGAACGCTGTAATGTGCTGTTGTATTTCTTCAATTGATTCAACCGGAAAAATACAGGCTTCAGGGATACCTTTAAAAAAAGTATACTGGCGTTTTGCATACCGGCGGCTGTCCCGGGCAATAAGATCCCGGATGAAATTCAACCGGTTTTCTGAACACTCCTTTTGTATTTCAAGGGAAAAAAATTCCCGGTAACCGATGGCCTGCATTCCAGGATCGGATGCGGAATATCCTGCATTCGTCAAAGACTCTACTTCCTGCACTAAACCTGCATCAAACATCTCTTGAACTCTCAGATTTATCCGTTCATACAACTCAGCCCGCGGCCGTTCCAAAATAATGATACAGAAATAAAATCCGCTGCGAAGAACATTTGTAACTTCAAAAGAACTCCGGGGGGTACCGGTTGACGTACAAACTTCCAGCGCCCGGATAATCCGATACGTATCATGAGGATGAATCACAGCAGCACTTGCCGGGTCACGCTGCACCAGTTCCCGGTACAACACACCAGCCCCTTCCCGGCGCAGCCGTTCCTTCAGAAAATTCCGGAGAGTTTCATCCGCTTCAGGTGTCGCAGGAAGCCCGCAAAGAAAATTTTTGATATAAAATCCAGTTCCGCCGGCTACAACCGGCAATTTATTCCGTGCAATAATATCTCTGCACAGGCTGTCTGCCTGGCGGACAAAATCACCCGCAGAAAAAGGTTCATCAGGATTATGAATATCCAGTAAATGATGTGGCAACTGTTGCAAAACTTGTATTTCCGGTTTTGCAGTTCCAATATTCATTCCCCGATACACCTGCATGGAATCAGCACTGATGACCTCTGCCTGTCCAGCAAACGGGGAATCGGCGCCGGCACCGAACAACCGTAACACTAAATCTGTCTTACCACATGCTGTTGGCCCAAAAATAACGAGAACCGGCTGCAAGCCGGTTCTCTGAGCGAAACAAGAAATTCCTTCAATCACTATTGCTCAATTCTATATTGCACTTCGTCGGTAAACAACTGCCGGGCAGCTGTAGAAACCACTTTCCCCTCATTTTTTTCAATAACGGGATCATTAACCATAGAAAGCTGATATGCACGGCGGCTGGCAGCACAAGTAGTTTCATAAATATTATCTTTTTTTTTTATAAGCTGTTCCAACGGGAAAATCATTACCGCTCCTATTATTACAATATTTTATATTACTTTATCATAAAAATTTGGAAATGTAAATATACACTCATCGAGTTTGCAGTCAAAACTACCCGGAAAAATCCTTCACCCAGCTCCAGACAGCAGGTAAAAACCCGGTGGCTGTATAATTCCAGATAATTTTTTCGCAACACCAAATCCTGTGCAGAACTTGCACAGGAAACACAGCAATACGGTTTGCTCCGGGAATAACAACACAAATCCGCAAAACAAAAAGGCCGGAACAGACCACATACCTTTTCTACACAGATAAAAAAAGTGCTGCGGAACACGTCCGCAGCAGCATATAACTCAAAATAATATTATTTTAGAGTTTTCTCATTTCAGTTGCAACAAATTCAACCTGGGTTCCGATGATAACCTGAACCGAAGTTTTTGACGGCCGGATAACACCGGCAGCACCGGCTGCTTTGATTGCTTTTTCATTGATGGCGGAAGAATCTTTGACTTCCAGTCTCAGACGGGTAACACAGTTATCAATGCTGACAACATTATCATGTCCGCCCAGAGCGGCAAAAATCTGTTCCGCAACTGCAGCAAAGTCAGTATTCTTCAAGGAAATACCGGCATCAGCGGCAGCAGTATCTTCTTCATCATCTTCACGACCAGGAGTTTTCAGATTGAATTTTACAATCAGAATTCTGAACAGAACATAGTAAATAACGAAGAAAGCAACACCCATGATTAACAAAATCCACGGTTTGTTTGCGAGCGGAAGTCTGTAACTCAGGACATAGTCAACAAGACCGGCACTGAAACTGAAACCGGCTGTTGCATGAAGTGCGGCAGCCACAGCAACAGACACAGCAGTTAAAGCGGCATGAACAACGTACAATGCAGGAGCAAGGAACATGAAAGAGAATTCCAACGGTTCTGTAACACCGGTAAAGAAAGAAGCAAACGCAGCAGCGGTCAACAAACCGAATGCAGCTTTTTTCTTGTTGTCTTTAGCAGTATGATACATAGCCAGAGCAGCACCAGGCAGACCGAACATCATGATCGGGAAGAAACCACCCTGATACATACCGGTTACACCTTTTGTACCTGTACCTGCCCAGAAATTACCAATATCGTTGATACCAAATCCATCAAACCAGAATACAGAGTTCAATGCATGGTGCAGACCGGTCGGAATCAACAGACGGTTGAAGAATGCATAAATACCGGCACCAATAGGACCAAGACCGGCAACAGCTTCACCGAATGCAACGAGGGCTCCGTAAATTACCGGCCAGATAAAGAACAGGATTGCAGAAACAACAATCATAAACGCAGAAGTAATAATCGGTGTACAGCGTTTTCCAGAGAAGAAAGACAACGCCGGCGGCAACTGCGTCGTGTGGAACTTATTATAACAGAACGCCGCGACTAAACCGGATATAATACCGGTAAAAGCATTGGTAATTTTTGAGAAAGCTGCAGGAACTTCTGCATCCGGGCCTTTGAGCATACCAACGGTAGCAGGACTCAACAGTGTGGTAACGATAAACATCGCAACCAAACCTGACAATGCAGCTGCACCATCGTTACCTTTTGCCATACCAATAGCAACACCAACTGCGAACAACCACGGCAGATTGTCGATAATAGCTCCACCTGCTTTCAGCAGGAATGCAGCAACCGCATTATTGGCACCCCATCCGCTCGGGTCGATCCAATAACCGATACCCATCAAAATCGCTGCTGCAGGCAAAACTGCAACAGGCAGCATTAGGGCACGCCCTAATTTTTGAAAAAACTGCATCATATCGTTTTTTCTCCTTGTAAAAAAGTTAAGCATTGGCAGATACAATGAATTCAATGCTTACCCCCACAGTATCAGCGAAAAATTTTTAGTTGTCAAGTTTTTTTTTAAAAAAAGTGATAAGATTCTCAAAAATGTCGTGTTTTACAGATAGTTAACCGATTTACATTTTTCTAAAAAATATAGAAACTTTAGAAAAATAAAATAGACAAAATGAAAAATGTGTGTTACTATAGGTTCAAGCAGGATTGTTACTTCCACTAACACAGTTATTGGCAGGCAAAACCTCACTCCCACTGTAATGGGATAGTCGGGTTTTGCCTTTTTTTTATTTTGATTGTTAAGGAGTCTTATTATGGGTCAATCGTTTTTTCAAAAACTGATGGGAGGACTAGCAAAATTTGCAAATCCGGAACACCTTCAGAATGCCGCCGGCAGTCAGTCTGAACCAAAAACAGTTATTATCACAGCACCGGTATCTGGTACAGTGGTTGCATTGAAAGATGTTGATGACGAAGCTTTTAACAGTGGTGCTTTAGGTGACGGGTGTGCTATCGAACCGACAGTCGGCGAAGTCATATCCCCCTGTGACGGAGTTATATCTGTTGCTCCATCAACCTGTCATGCAGTAGGCATTACAGCTGACAACGGAGCCGAAATTCTGGTTCATGTCGGCATGAATACAGTTGAATTAAAAGGTCAGCATTTCAAAATGCTGGTTACAGAAGACCAGAAAGTACGGAAAGGAGACCTGCTGCTTACATTCGATATTGAAGCAATCAAAGCGTCAGGCCGACCAGTCGTCACACCGGTTGTTATCAGTAATGCCGATGAATACAGCTCCATTTCTGTTCTGAAAGACATTGGATCAACGGTAGCCTGTGGAGACAATCTCCTTGAAGCAAAAAAAGCATAAATAAATCTTCTCCAGCTTCAAGTAAAAATAAAACAAGCGATATATGGATTGGCAAAACCGGTTGCCAATCCATATTATTGCAGAATGCAGGTTACGGGTATTTTTAATGGCTGAATCTTTGAAAATAGTTAAAATTCTCAACAACAATGCGGCTGTTTGTTCTGATGGAACAGGAACAGAAAAAATTGTTATGGGAAGAGGACTTGCATTCCAACAGAAAACAGGTTCCATCATTGATACAAACCGTATAGAAAAAATTTTTACACTTCATAATAAGGAAACCAGCAGTCATTTTCAGGAAATTATACAGAATATTCCTGTGGAACATATTCTATTGGCAGAACGGATTATTTCCCATGCAAAACAAATTTGTAAAAAAGAACTCCACGACAGTATTTATATTACACTTTCAGATCACATCAGTGCGTCCCTGTACCGGGCAAAACAAAACATAGAATTAAAAAATCCTCTTGCGCCATCAATAAAAAGGCTGTATCATGAAGAATATAGGATTGCTGAAGATGCACTGCAGATTATTGCAGATTCTGTTGGAGTGCAATTTCCGGAAGATGAAGCAGCATTTCTGACGATGCATTTTATCAATGCAGAACTGGGAGCTGAAAACCGGCAAATAAATAAAATAGTTACAACGACAGAAAAAGCTGCGGGAATTGTTCTTCAGTATCTGGAACAGGATATTGATGATGAATCACTCAGCTGGCAACGTTTTGTAACTCATATGTCTTTTCTCATCCAGCGGTTACTGGCCGGAAAAGATTACTCTGACAAATCGGAAACACCAATTTTCGATATGCTCGTTCAGACTTATCCTGCTGCATATGAGTGTACAAAAGCATTGAAATCATTTTTAGAAAATGAATTTCAATGTGTTATTGGTAAGGAAGAGCAATCGTATCTTACCATACATATTTCAAAACTGCAAAATGAATTTGGAATTCCTGTTTCTAAGTAAGGAACAGAAATAAAATACATTACGGAGGATTTAGTAGCTATGAAAGAATTTTCGTACACAATCAAAGCAGCTGACGGTCTGCATGCCCGGCCGGCTGGTATTCTGGTTAAAGAAGCCGGACAATTCCAAAGTGAAATTACAATGGTATTCAACGATAAAACTGCCAGTGTAAAAAAGCTGTTTGCATTAATGAAACTTGGTGTCAAACAAGGGGATACAGTCGTTATTAAAGCCGATGGTCCAGATGAAAGTAAAGCAATAGATACAATCAAAACATTTATGGGAGAACATTTCTAAAATGACAGTTTACAAAGGAACTGCGGTTTCTGCCGGTATTGCGACAGGTTCTCTCTATTATATAGATACTCCGGTTCAGGCAGAAGATTTTGAACACCTACGGGTCTGTGATACAGACAATGAAATTACACGGTTGATAAACGGCTGTTCAAAAGCGGTAGATCAGCTTATGGAATTGTATGATAAAGCAGTTTCCAGTTCCGGTGAAGAAACAGCAGAAATATTTATGGTACACAGCATGATGCTGCAGGATGATGATTTCCTTCAGGAAATGAAGAATCTTATCACCCGGGAAAGATACTGCGCAGAATACGCTGTTTATACCGTAGCGAAAAAATTTGCCGCGGATCTTGCAGAATCAGGTAGCGACTATATCGCAGAACGGGGTTCCGATGTTGCTGACGTCTCTAAACGCGTAATTCAAATACTTCAAAACAAGGAAACAAATGTAACTCTTCCGGAAAATACTTCGGTTATCTTGGTTGCAGATGAACTGACACCAAGCCAAACACTGATGTTTGACCGGTCACAACTTTTAGCATTGATTTCCCGAAAAGGAAGTAGAACATCCCACACAGCAATCCTTGCACGTTCGCTGAGTATTCCGGCGGTAATTATCCCTGATATGGATATTTCTGACGATTTAAGCGGCAAAGAGTGTATTGTGGATGGTCTTGACGGAACGGTTATCATTT
>CALXOI010000044.1 GCA_944389965.1 uncultured Treponema sp. | reverse complement strand
GGGCTGAAAACTTATCCAGCCCTTTTACATCTCCTAGGGGAATTGAACCCCTGTTGTCGGGATGAAAACCCGATGTCCTAACCACTAGACGAAGGAGACTCGCAACGTATATGAATATATCAGATACGGACAAAAACGTCAAGTAGCATATACTACAAAAACTACATATTCATTCCATATTTTTCCATAAGTTCTTCATGAAGATGCTTGCAATCAGCATCATTTAAACCTAGTTTATTTGCCATAGATAAATCACTAAGCGATTGCTCATATTGTGATAATTTAAAATATACCAAAGCCCTGCGGTAATACACATGCGGTTGGAATTCATTATATTCCAGCGATTTTGTAAAATAATCAAGTGCCTGAGCATACTTGTTTTGAATACAATAAACAATACCAATATAATATAACGATCTGAAATTTTGCGGTTGATACCTGACACTTGTTTCAAAATCGTTCAGTGAATCATCATATTTATTCTGAGCAAAATAAGCCATGCCCCTATGTTTGTAAATAACAGATAATATTACTTCATTTGGTTCCGGTTTTGATTCAATAATCTTCGTATAAATTTCTATAGCACGACCCAAATCGCCGGAATTATGGGCATGAATTGCATCCAGTAATAAATCATCAATTGTTCCCCGGATAAAGGGTGACGGAGACGACGGCGGTGGCAATGATATTCCTCCGGAATCGGTATCAGGCAACAGGCTCCTTGCAGCGTTATCCGCCTTTTCATAAAATGTATTACGCCGGTAATCAATTTCTCTGTTCAGTTTATTCTGGTAGTCCCTGATTTCCTGAAAAATAATATCCGCTAAACTGAGGCTTGCATTAATTGATGCTAATTTGCGTTTCAAAGGTAAATCAAAAGGGGAAAATTCCGATTTATATACAAGTTCATGTTCAACTTCTGCCCATGCATCCTGTAAAATAGTTCTGATTTGAATTTCACAGACGCACTCATCCGGTAATTTGAATCCATTTTGTTCTGCAGCATCAGAAATTTCTTCAGGAATTTCAATTAAAATATGTACAGATTCATATCCGAATTCTTTAAATGTATGAGCGGCTCCTTTCCGCTCGATTTCTTTTATACTAAAATTATTTTCTATCTGCTGTTCAACAACCGACAAATCTTCCAAAAAAGCACAGATAATACGGATTCCAATTAAATCTGTTAGCACGGGGAAGGCATCTTTGACAGCAGATTCCGGTTTAATCCGGAGCAGTTTCCTATAATAACTCGTAAAATTTTTGACACGAGATTTAAAAGTTGGCGTGGAAGACAGGGTTATACAAGTTTTTAACCGCTGTTCTATTGCAAACAGAACCGATTCTAAAATAGGATGGTAACTGGTATATTGTTCCTGTAATGCTGATTTATCAGGAAAATTATGTAAATTTTTAATATCCATGTTTTTATTGTAACATTGATAAAATAAACTGACAATAAAAATAATTAACAAATAATATATTTCAATAAAATTACTATAATAAAAAAAGCTGCCTCATCTGAGGCAGCCTTTATCAACCATAAGCAATCAGGTTATTTTTCACCAGTTGCAGTCGTCTCTTCCGCAGGAGCAGTAGAAGCTTCAATGCTGGAAGTAAAACTTACTTCCTGAGCCTGCTTTTCTTTTTCAAGATAGCGGTTAACCTGAATTTCACCAAAGCGTTCCATCTCAAGAGCCTGTTTCTGAGTTTCTTTTGTAGTAATGATACCCCACAAATCTTCGTCAGCAATATCACGGTCAGTTGTCAAAACAGCTTTATCATAAATAATCTTGACATCTTTGAAATAACCTATAAATGTACCGCCATCATGCATTGCATCACGAACAATTTCAAAACCTGTGAATTTTACAAACGGTGTTCCACGGGGATAAATCGGATATACCCGAATTTCGCGGGCGCGGATATCAGCGATGTAATTAGGGTTGTTCCAAATAAGTTCTTTCCAACCGTCAAAATTTAAATCACCCATCAGATAACGCCGTTCAACGCCATCAGTGTCTTTCAACATTACATACAGTTTATGAGGGAACTGCATACCTAAAGTTGTAACTGCCAAAGATTTAATAGTTCCAACATTTTTTACGACGCCATAACCGTCTTCAAACAGTGTCTTACCGCTTGCTGCTTCTTCTTCTGTCGGTTCAACACGGTTACCATTTTCATCGGTACCGGCAAGAGGTTCATAAGCGGGGATTTCAAATGCAGGCATAATTTTTGCGTTTGCATTGGCAATCATTGCAGGGAATTCAACACGAACACCCATGATGTTCTGTCCGGCAAACGGAACAGTTGCACTCGCTTTAACGGGTGCAGCTTTGACCTGTGAAAGAGCCAAACTGCTTACTGTCTGTGCAGAAGAATTTAACTTAACTTCCCAGTTCGGCAGAGCCAAAGAAGTTCTCATCAATGCTTTCTGATCATCGGTATATGTCATACCAGCTGTAACAGAAAAATCCATAACGGTCCGGCTGTTTTGGGTGGGATTTCCATTATCATCAGCAATAATGTCTGCATCCAACAATCCAAAATCGATAATTGTTGCCTCCTCAGCAAATGAGAAAGCTCCGGCAAGCAACAGAACCGCCGTCAAAAAAACAAAAGTTCTCTTCATTCAAAGCTCCTTTTATACACACTTCTATATAGCCTTGTACAATTATTAAGTATCTATCAAGATAACATTTTTGTCAACGCTTTTTCTTTCAGTTTGCTGCTTTTTTACAAAATATTATTCTGAATAATATTCCGAAGCTTCATTCTCATAGACGCGGATACCATTAATAAAAATTTCAACAGTTTCCACCTGAGGGAAATTTTTTTTAATACAATATGTAAAAATTTCTGTCCCGTCTTTAATTGACGATGTCACATTGTCCGGTAGCAGTGCTTCTGAAGACAAATCGACAAAAACGGTACTGCTTCTGAGCATACATGCATTGATCCGGGTACCACTGGCAAAAATATTTTTGAATCTATTGGTAACAGGCCCCAGCAATAAATCATCTGCATATTGTTTAATAAGCTCTGAATCAGTCTGATCTTTCGCATACGGATGCAAATATCTGATCTCTGTAAATAAACCAGTATCATCAAGGGATTCAAAGTAAAACATATACCGGATTCCCCGGGATGTCTGAAAAAAAATCAATAAAGAAACTAATAAACAAATGATTGCCACGATGGCAATGACAATATACCGGCGTCTGATGTTTACTTTTCCAATATTCATAACAACCCTGTAAATCCCCTGGAACGTTCAAAATGAGTAACAAAAGCAACGACGCCATTATATATTCCTAACGCAATTTTACGCAAGTACTCATCGCTTCCCAGTAGTTCTGCTTCTTTTTCATTCGTCACGAAACCGGTTTCAACCAAAACACTCGGCATATTTGCATTCCGGACAACGAACCACTCTTCCGCTTTTATTCCCCGGGAAGGACTGTCATTGCCGATTTGGGCAGTCAATCCGTCCATAATGAATTTTGCAATCAATACACTTTCCGTTGTATATTCTTCTTCCAGCATTGAATTCAATATCGGGATAAGTGCCTCATCATCTGCGTCGATATTCGATGAATCCAATACAGTACGCCGGTAATCAGGGGTAAGATACCATACTTCATATCCTGATGCAGTTTTATTCAGCGAAGCATTCACGTGTACCGAAATGTAAATTATCGCTTCATGGGGTTCCAGTTGAATTGAATTTGCAATATCAACCCGCTGTTCCAGTGATAGCCATGTATCATCAGAACGGGTCATGATAATTTTTTTATCAGGATATGCATTTCTCAGCTGATCTGCCAGTTTATTAGAAACAGATAACGCAATATCTTTTTCATACAATGTTATTTCTTTCCCGTTTTTTTTATACGTACCGATTGTACCAGGATCTTTTCCGCCATGTCCTGGATCAATTAATATTGCCCCAACCCGATAAAAGGCTTCCGGAAGGTTTACATCAAATAAAGCCGCTGCGTCAGCAACGAACTGCTCCGTTACATACGCAGTTCCATCAGACATAACCGGCGGATCAGTGACAGCAATACGGGTATAATCCAACAACATCAGCTGTTGCCCTACACGAAAAGCAACCTGATGTCCGTTTTTGGAAAAAATACCGCTGCCGGTAAGGGGATCCCAGTATAAATCAGTCCCGGTACGGGCTGCAGCATCTGCCAGCGTTATATCTGCAGTTTCAGAAACTAACGTCTGTAGAATAACTGTACAAATGAGGCAACACAGCATTAACCGTTTTCTAAGCCAGAAGCCATCCATGGGTTAAACTCCGCAAAGTCTGTGATTTTGCCGGTATACGATAGAATCAACTACGTACCACATTCCTTGTATTCCCCCCCTGATGCAACTTTTCCAAAATTTATCCAGCGGAATTTCAGCCTGCACACCAGCAGCATACCGGGTTTCAGAATCTGCGTCGTACAGTTCAATTGTCTGCCGGAGTGTCCGGTGGTTCCAGTCAGTGACAGTATCCAGAACAGGAAGCAGACAAGCAGGAATTACCGATGCAGCTGTAAATGGAAGCGGGACAGAACCGGTTGATTCCCTGCAATACCGGTCAAAGACAGCCGCCGTTTCAGCAGGTAAAGCATAAGCGTCAGGAGGGAACCTGCAGCCGGAACCAAATTCGTTCAGAAATACATCCGTTTCAAGTACACAGGGCTGCAATCTGAGCGTAATATTCCCCACAGCTGTTTCTGCGGCATTAACTGCCTGATTCCGGTTTCCGGCACTGGCAATAACATTTCCACATTTTTCTACATTATTATGAGGAAAAATGACTGCATCTCCCTTTTTACTCCGGGGAAGAATATCTTTTATACCGGGAACCCGGCTTTCTATGCCGGTTCCTTTTATTTCAGTTACAATACCGGGAATTGAAATCCATGCCCGTTCCGCTGACGTCCGTACCGCAGGTATTTCATACAATGACAATGGCAAACTACCACTGCAGCCGGTTTCTACCGGAATCCGGAGAGACAATAATTTTTCAGGCAGAATACCCAGAGCAATACATTCAGCTTGTTCTGTCAACGGAAATCCTGAAGCATACGGATATGTCCAGCCGGACATATATCCTCCTGAAAGGCGGGCAGCAATTTCCCCAATCATAGGACCACGGGATGTCATTTTTATATCAGCTTTCGCAGCCCCGCAGGTTAATCCCAAGGCATGAATACCCTGGACAAATGTTTCAAACAGCTGACGGCGGATTTCACCGGATGCAGCAGAAGGCAACGTATGTCCTGTTTCTATAAAATACGGGGGAAAAAAAATATGCCTGTCTGCAAACCCGCAGATAGTAACAGACCCGTCATATACAAGCGCATCAATAGAAAATTCCGCACCATCCATATATTCTTCAATAATAACACGTCCTGACCGGGAATTGGCCGCCGCATCTATAACAGCAGATTCTAATTCTTCTCCGGCAGATACAAGACGGCATCCCCTGCCACCCATATTATCAACTGGTTTGACAACCACTGGAAAAACAGTCAGACCCGATTCTAACATATCCGACCAAACGTTTTTTCCTGCTGTCGGAATATATTCCATAAACCGGGGCGACGGAACACCAGCCCGGGCGAAACACTGCCGCATACAGGCCTTATCGCTGGCATTAACAGCCGCAGTATATGTATGAGAAGGAAGGCCACAAGCTTCTGCTGCATAAGATACGGACGCAGAAAAATCAGTACCTGCGGTAAAAATGCCGTCCAGCCGCTCTTGTGACTTCAAACGTAAAGCAAGTGATCTGATTGCTTCCTTATTTTTTAAATCGATAGGTTCAAAAAAATCTGCCATCGGTACACAAAAGGCGGCAGAATTTGCATCCACAGCTGTTATACAACATCCGAGATTCCGGGCAGCTTCAAATGCAGGACGCTGCATCAGACCGGCCCCGAGAATCAAAATATGTTTTTTATGCATTATTATTCCTTTTTTCTGGTTTTTCCATATCTTTTACTTTAATGCAATACACTTCAAATGTGTCGCCCAGTTTAAAGCACCGGCTCATTCCGGTCAATGTTTTGAATCCGAAAGATTCCCTTTTTACTTGTTTGTTTTGGTAACACGGGAAACGTTCCGCATGGTGTCCTGTAGAAACCTGCCGTATAACTTTAAACCCAAATCTTTTCAGCAAATCAGCTGTCCGCCGCGGTTCCCACAATGTATAATGATCTGCCGGACTGGATGCAAAAAAATACTCCGGAGAAAAACGTGCCGATACGCCGCCTGCGGACGGGGTTGAAAAAGCGAAAATCCCGCCTTTTTTTAAAAGACATGAAACTTTGGTCAAAACAATATTTAAATCCTTGAAATGTTCAATAACATACCACATCGTCAAAGCATCAAACTGTCCGACACCAAATTCGGTTACAGGATCAAAATCAAGAAAATCAGAACATACTGCCGGATACCGAAGCGTATTCTGGACATAGGATACTGCCTCCGGCGAAATATCCACACCATACACCTGCCAGCCGGCGTCAGATGCTGCGTCTAAAAAAGGCCCCATGGCACATCCCACATCTAAAACAGCAGGAGTCACACCGGTATTTTTCCGTACTTTACCAGACCGCATCCAAAACATAGCATCTATTACAGACATCCTGCGGATGCATTGAATTTTTATTGCCGGAAAATCTTCCTGATATGTTTTACCATATTGTTTCTGATAATCTTCAAAAAAATATGATGCCGCATAAGAAACCGGTTCGCTATACAAGGACCAAGACATATACAATATACCACAGTTTGAGCACCGGCGGAACGTCCTTTCAAGTATCCGTGCCACGACTTGGTCGGAACCCGTGTTACCGCAAACAGGACACGGATTCCGGATTCCGGCAGAAAGCCTGGTTACAAAATCAGCAAGGGTTTCCGCAGAACCTGACAAAATATTTTTAAGTATAGCACCAGGATACAACTGACCGGGATTTTTAAGAATCTGCTGTATATGAACCGTAGTAATGCTGTCAGGCGGCAGCACCGCAAACCCGTATTTTGATGCAAGACTTATATGCAGCGGAGTCGTTCCGAGCAACAGAACCCCGCACCCGGCAGCGACAGCCTCAAACGCAGTAAAGCCGTAATGAGTAACAACAATATCATACAGATACAGCTTTTCCCGTAAATTACTGACCGGAGGAACAATACGGATATTTTTCTGAAGCCGTTCAGGAATATTCTGTCGTACCGCTGCCGGATCAGAGACAACAACTGTAACCATTTTCCCGCAATCTGCAAAAGCGGTTGCTGCCGGCAGCGACAGACCTGCAGGGTCTTCACCCCCGGTACTCACCAAAACTTTTTCACCAATATCATTTGAGTCCAGCCGAACCGCAGCTACATCTTTCCGGTTAACCGGCAGCGGAATAAATCCGGGATTATTATAATTCGGCAAACGGTTTAATTTTCCGGCCGGAATGATATCCAGTAAGTAATCACAGTACGACGTATAGGATGATCCTTCATCCACCGCGGCCAAGGGAGCAGCAGCTGCCAACTCTTTAGCCAAGGCTTTATCCATTGAAAACATATCTGCCAGAATCAATTTGTACATACCGGGCCGGGGAAGCTCCCGGATAATCTGCCATGGCTCCAATCCATGAGTTTGGGATTCGGTTACCAAAGGTTCCAGACCGGGTAAATCAGCTGATTCTGGTATATAAATATCGGCGCCAATCCGGACAGAAATATCAAGGCACCGACGCAGGTGTCCGGTTCCCCGTCCTTTGATAACGGACGGTACACATAAAACCGGATACTGGACTGAATTTTCTTTAAAAGCTGCGCAGATTTCTTCCGTTGTATATGCAGTATTCTTTCGGGAAGCAGGCCGTACAGCAGAAACTGATTTTACAATCCGCAATGCATGGCGGTAATCTTCGTATGTATCAACCGTTGTCCTGTAATCGGGATGACACCAGCGGGCCGGAGCCGGCAACATAACTGATGCAAAATTTTCCGGATGACGGTATAAAGCCGGCCCCACATGTTCATGATCATACGGATCAGATGTCATACCACAGGATTCAATCAGCGACCGGGCATTAAAAATTTCTACACCGCTGCCATGAGGCAACCCTGTATAAGTAATGTAATCACAGGGGTGACGTTTTATTTCTCCCAAGAGTTGCCGGGCTGCCTCATAAAACAGAAACGGGTTATCCGCTGTAGCCCGGACAATAATATCTCCCGGTGTTACACATTCTGCATAGAGCGCAGCTGCACAAAACCGGTCCAATACATCATCCCGGGAACCGGCAAAACATTCCCAGCCGCAGTCCGCAGCTAACGGTGCCAGTTCCTGTTCTGAATCGTAATCCACTGCAAGAATATATCTATCTGCCGGGACACAATGCATGGCTTCCAGCGTCCAGGTTACCAGCGGACGCCCTCCGAGTGGAAGCAATGCTTTCCGGGGAAGCCGGGATGATGACAGCCGGCACTGAACAATAACAATCGTCATGGCTGAAAGGACTCCCATCGGTTTATCAATTGAGAAACATCCATTTGAAAACGGTACTTATTATACTCCACCCAACGGCGGGCAGCAGAAAACTGCCGGTATGCAGCCGAAAAACTTGCCGCAGACCGTTTTTTATACTGAAAAAACCGGCTGATGGGGATATAACAGTAATCTCCTGAATATTTCGGTGCACTGTTTTTCAAATAAAACCGGAGTTGTGACTGATCCGGGGTACTGTCTTCCACCGGGACTGAATCGCCGTATGCCAGTTGAAAAACCGGTGTCATAATAATCTGTTCGCCCCACAGCCATGCCCGTACGGAAAAATCAAGATTCTGCCAGTACGGGGCTGTAATTGTATAGTCATAACCGCCGATACGCAGGAAACGGCTTTTATTATATATTCCGATAAAATCAAAGGGATATAACGTAGGGCACCGGTCTGTAATCACTGCAGACATATCTATTTTTAAAACAGAATTGTCAACTACCGGCGAAAAACGTACCGGTAGTACCTGCCGCTGGACATTGACCAGCCGGGGAACTACGCATATATGCTGTCCGGTAATATACCGTTCAACAGAATTAGGGGAAAAGAGCGATGTCCCTACCTGTATTGAATCATTGATAACCAGCACATTTTCCGCATCAGTTTCACCCATCCCCAGATTAATCATGTCCCCTACAGAAACATTTTCCATCGGTACGATAAATTTGACACAAGGAAACATCCGGGCAAAATCTTCAACATTATAATTTTCCGAAGATTTTTCCACAGACACAATACTACTGAAGCCATTCTTTATGAGATTTTCCAGTAATTTTACCCGGTATAATCCCCCGGAACCAGTATTCAGCAACAAAACGCCAAGGGGAAGTTTGACGACCGGAACTGATTCGTTGCCGCTCAGTACCGTCCGGTGAAGCTGCCGCTCATTAAAAGTTAAAGGTATAGTATTCATCGCATAACCTGCATTTTTCAGTAAAAGTCATGTATTTTCCCTGTTCCCACACCGCTTTCATAGATTGGGTAAAAACATTTCCACAAATACCGTCGTACATATATTCCCGGCACACCGGAACGCTGCCATCCAACAGAATAACCATATCCCGCCGCTGGTGCCAGCAGGGGTTCCGTACAACAGGAGACACATCCGTTACTTTATAATCCGGCAGCAAACCGGCAAAGCTATCATATTTCTGAATCAGAACTGTTCCACTGTCTTTGTACGTGCGGTAAAAAGTTTCCAACTGAGGTTCATTTATCTGGGTACGGACAAACTGTCTATATACGGCAGCAGGAAAGGCTTTTTCCAGTAAATGCACCGCTTCTTCTGCCCGGTTCAATGAGAGGGGGTATGATTCGGTTCCGGAACCATGCATCTGCCGGTACATAGGCTCGTCAACCGCATCCATTGAAACAATCCACACAATGGGAGGCTTATCCGTGGTACGTGCCGGAGCAGCTGCAACAACAGACTGTACGGCATCTATCAGCGTCCGGGTTACCAGCATACCGTCAGTTTCCACTAAAACAGACAGTCCGGGATGACGCAATATCGAAGCAACACATTCCGTAAACCGGGGATGCAGCAACGGTTCCCCCCACAGAGAGACAGCGATAACTGCTTCTCCGGACAATGCCGCAGCCTGATCCATCAGCCGGGCAAAATCCCCGGAATCCATAAAACCATGGGGATTAAGTTCCCCGGCACGGCTTACATCATGGCCATACCGCTCTTTATAAGCGGCGGGATACGGACAACAAATGCATGTCCCGGCACAGGCCGCTGAAATCTGAATATTGTAAAAAGCCGGAACTGTCCGCAACACGGAAGATTCAAACACAGCTTTTGCAGCAAGATTATCAGCTGAAAAACATCCGGTTTCACCGGAAGTTTCTCTTATTACCCGGAACAAATTTACACAGGCACACGTCTTTTCTTTCGTTTCACAGGAAAAATCGAGACGGTACAACCGCATGTCTTCAGGAGCAATCAGAGTTTCTATTTCAAAGGAATTAATGTCCTGCTTTATCGCATCAAAAAACACGGTTCTGGAAACCGGTACTGCTTGTTGTTTCCGGGCAAGGGCCGCAATCACAGATACAGTACCACCGTTAATGATGCACGGAGCAAAACCTTCCGGCCAACCGTCTGCAAATGTATATTCTGCAGCGGTCTGCGTATGAAGCTCATACAAACGGGCAGTCAAAACCGCATCATAAAACGGACAGCTGTACCGGGCACAGATAACAGTATCGATACCATCAACCCGGACGGCAAGTGCATTGATATAATCTGATGCAGTCATGTGTTCTGCAATCACGACAGAAACAGGAATACCGCTCTTTTCCAAAGAAGCACGGATTCCGGCTTCATGCCGGGAACAGGTAAAAAAGACCGCTTCATAACTGTCGCCACATTTATGTTCATGGGATACCGTGTTTATCCATGAAACAACCCGGTCAACAGCATTACAGCCGTCAAAAACCGGGTCGAAAGCGTAATCCACGGAATCAACCGCATATACAGAAAAAAGTGTTTTCATACGTTATCAGTATCGGCAAAAAAAATAAATACGTAATATATTTACCCGAAAGCATTCCACACACTTATAATTCATTATTATATAATTAAATAATAAGTATTTATTTTTTGCAGATGCAACTGCTTTCTAGACTTTTCCATATTCCTCATGATATACTGGCGACATGAGCAGCATTGTTCCCTGGTGGAAATCCCGCATTGTCTATCAAGTATATCCCCGCAGTTTCTGTGACTCAAATAATGATGGTACCGGTGATATTCCCGGTATTATTTCAAAGCTTGATTACCTGGCAAATCTGGGAATCGGCATCATCTGGCTTTCCCCTGTATACCGTTCACCTAATGAAGACACCGGTTATGACATCAGCGGATACCGGGAAATCAACCCGGAATACGGCACCATGAACGATATGAAACAACTAATTGCGGAAGCAAAAAAACGCAACATAAAAATCGTCATGGATCTGGTCATAAACCACACATCAGATGAACATCCTTGGTTTGTTGAAAGCCGAAAAAGTACCGACAATCCGTACCGGAACTATTATATCTGGCGCCCGGGAACTGTAACAAAAAGCGGACGCAGACGCCCTCCAAATAATTGGAACAGTTTTTTTACCGGTCCGGCATGGACGTATGATGAAACAACTGGTGAATATTACCTGCATCTTTTTTCAAAAAAACAACCGGATTTGAATTTCCATAATCCTGATGTGATTGCTGCCGTAAAAGACATTATGCGGTTCTGGCTCGATTTGGGCATATCCGGCTTCCGGTGTGATGTCATCAACATAATCTACAAAACAAGCCTGCAAAACGGCCGCAAAAGAATTGCCCTTACCGGGCAGGAATGGTATCACTGCCAGGAAGGCTGTCACAAAATTCTTGCAGAACTGAACAAGGATGTATTGTCCAAATATGACTGTTTTACCGTCGGGGAAACGGTCATGGTTTCTACCCGGCAGGCACAGGAATTCTGTACCGCAGAACCAAAAGAACTGGATATGGTATTTGCATTTGAACACGTTGAATGCAATCAAATCAACAATAAATGGTTCAAAACACCGTTCCGGCCAAGAAAATTTATGTCTATACTGGAAAAATGGCAGAAGGAAATACCATGGAATGCGCTCTATTTTGAAAACCATGATCAGCCCCGTTCCGTATCCCGGTTTGGCAGCAAAAAATATCCGGTACAATCGGCAAAGATGCTGGCAGTGCTGTTGCTGACGCTTCGGGGAACCCCGTTCATTTATGAAGGTGAAGAACTGGGTATGACAAACGGTAATTTTAAATCCATCAATGAATTCCAGGATATAGAAGCACGGACCGTTTGGCAGGTAGCCGCAGCCCTGCATCTGCCAAAAAAACTACGGCTCCGTCTGCTGACCCACACATGCCGGGATAACGCCCGTACTCCAATGCAATGGGATTCTTCAGCCAATGCAGGCTTTTCCCCCGATCCGGCTACTGTTCCCTGGCTGAAAATCAATCCGAATCATACAACCATCAATGTACAGACAGAATCCGGCAATCCCGATTCTGTCCTGAACTGGTACCGGAAACTGATTCACCTGCGGAATAATACCCCCGCTCTCAGCGCCGGCAGATTCAACATGGTGTACAAAAATTCTACGGTATTTGCTTATGAGCGGATATTTCCGGCAACAGCAGGTTCAAAAGAAAAAAAAGTACTGGTTGCGTTGAACTTCAGCAGCAGGAAACACCATATTCCCCGAAAGCTGGCAGCATATATGCAACAGCAACCCGGGTATAATGTCTTGTGTAGTGTTTATGAACAAACTGATGTATTTTTCCCCTACGCAGCGTTTATTCTGGAGCAGAAGGAACAAAATCAATGAACAACAATTTGTACGCTGCCGATCAAATCAATTGGACCGGTGAAAAGATTTTCTCTGTTACAGAGCTGACTTCATGTATTAAAGATATGCTTGAAGGGGCATTTCCTGGCGTCTGTCTTGAAGGGGAAATTTCCAACTGCCGGCCCGCTAGTACCGGACATTTATATTTTACCATAAAAGACAATACTGCCGCTATTTCCGCCGTAATGTTTAAAAGCCGGATGCGGAACCTGGGTTTTTCTCCAGCAGACGGAACCTTGGTCAGGGTCAGGGGTTCGGTATCTGTATATCCGCCCCGGGGCAGTTACCAGATTGTAGTAGACAGCATGGAACCGGCCGGTACCGGCAATATCCTGCAAATGCTGGAAGAACGGAAACAACGGCTGGCAGCGGAAGGCCTGTTTGACCAAAACCGGAAGCACCCCCTGCCGGGGCTGCCCCGGACAATTGGAGTAGTAACAAGTCCTACCGGCGCTGCCCTCCGGGATATTCTCCAGATAACCAGGCGCCGCAATCCAAAAATATCGGTCACCGTCCTGCCCTGCCCGGTACAAGGTAGTGATGCAGCCCCGGAAATTGCCCGGATGATAGAAACTGCAAATGCTTTTAATCTGGCAGATGTACTTATCGTAGGCCGGGGCGGCGGATCCCTGGAAGACCTGCTTCCATTCAGCGAGGAAATTGTTGTCCGCGCCGTTGCCGGTTCCCGTATTCCGGTCGTATCGGCAGTAGGCCATGAAATAGACTGGGCACTGTCTGACTTTGCCGCAGATGTACGGGCTCCAACCCCGTCAGCCGCAGCGGAACTGGTGACGCCGCTTTTGACAGATATTACCGGTCAAATTGACGGAATAAAAACGACGCTCCATGAAGCACTTTCATCCCGGCTGGAAAAAATGCGGCTGCTGGTCAAGTCTTTTTCACCGGATTCCTTGGAGCTTAGGTTGAGAACCATTGAACAACCGCTGCTCATCCGGTTTGATAATGCAAAAGAAAATTTACTGGAAGCGGTCCGGCAAAAATGCAGCGATATACGGTTGCGTATCGCCGCAGCAACCCGGGATCTGGAAGGAGCGAATCCAACCACAATTTTAAGCCGGGGATATGCAGTTGTCCGGGATAAGGAAACAAAACATATTATCCGTTCCCCGGGCGACACCGCTTCCGGCCGCCTTGTGGAAATAATACCCGCTGCCGGAAAAATTACCGCCCGGGTGGAACCGGAAAATTCAGAAATTGAAAACATAAGGAAAAACACATGAAAAATTTTGAAGAAAAACTAGCCCGACTGGAACAACTGGGAAACGACATCAAGAAAAGCGATGTAACTTTGGAAACCGCACTGAAATATTTTGAAGAAGGAATTACCCTTGCCCGGGGCATGGAAAAAGAACTGGACAAAATTGAAGGTAAAATCCAGATACTGATGAATCAACCGGACATTCACGCCGGTACAGCAGAAAAGCCGGAACTTGATTTATTCAGCGCAGCCGGAACAGAAATATGAGCGGAACACCACAGAACTTCCGCCGCCCGGTTAAAACGCTGCCACCGGAAGTTGCCCGTAAAATCGCTGCAGGAGAAGTTATCGACAGGCCTGCTGCTATCGTCCGGGAACTGATGGATAATGCCGTTGACTCCGGGGCGGATATGATTCACGTGGAAATTACCGGAGGCGGGATAGACCGTATCCGTGTCGTAGATAACGGCAGCGGCATGACGAAAGAAGATTTGGAACAGTGCGCCCGCCCTCATGCCACCAGTAAAATTGCTACGGAAGCAGACCTGCTTAACCTGTCAACATTGGGATTCCGGGGAGAAGCGCTGTCTTCTATCGCAGCCGTATGCCGGCTCCAGATAATATCAGCCTGCGACGGCAGCGCCTGGAAACTGGAAGCAGAAGTCACGAAACCCCACCGGATTACGCCGGCTGATTTACCCCGGGGGACTGTCGTCCAGACGGAATCACTGTTTGAGAACTTTCCCGCCCGGCGGGTCTTTTTAAAACGGCCGGCATCAGAAACGATGTTATGCCGCCAGATATTCATCGAGAAAGCGATTCCCCGCACCGACATTTCTTTCCGGCTCAGTATTGACGGCAGGCAGCGTCTGGATTTACCGGCAGGCCAGACACCTGCGGAACGGCTGACTGCTGCCTTGGATTTCACCGAACCGCCGGATTTGTTTTATGAGCTCCACGGTTCCGGCTCACCGGAACATTCTGACTGGAAATTCACACTGATTATTGGTGAACCTGCGGTATCCCGGTCTGACAAAAAACACATATACATATATGTTAACGGACGCAGAATCACTGAATATGCGCTGGTGCAGGCGATTGAATACGGCGCCCAGGGATTTTTTCCGAACGGAACGCATCCGGCCGCTGCCCTGTTTTTGGAAATAAATCCGGCACTGGTTGATTTTAATATCCATCCGGCAAAGCGGGAAGCCCGTTTCAAGGATTTAGCGCCTGTCCACCATGCAGTCAGCAGTACTATCAGAAATTTTTTCCGGCAGCATTCCATTGCCCATCTTGCAGCGGGAATCATAACGCAACAGGATGCACTCCTTCAACCGGAACTGTATACATCTGTCCCGGAACCGTCTGCAAGCTGGTGTGCCGACAGCTCACCTGTTCCGTCCAGAACCACAATACCGAACCCAACCGGTACCGTTGCCGAACATCCCCAGAAGGCCTCCGGATTCCGGCAGCACCAGCCTCCTGCCAACCAAGGGAACCAAGATTTGCGCACCCGTTTTTTCAGCGACAGTTATTGCGCTGCACCACCGGCAGATACAGTTGCCGTTCCGGAACCGGACACACCCGCAGGCAGTGTTCCACCGGTACCGGATGATACGGTGCCGCCGGACATCCGTGGCCGTACTGCCCCGGTAGCGGACAACAATGTCCGCTACATCGGCAACACGTTGGGCGTCTTTCTTGCAGCAGAAAAAAATGAAACCTTATATCTGATTGACCAGCACGCTGCCCATGAACGGATTCTGTACAATCAATTCATCGCCCGCGCCGGAGAAAGCCAGCAGCTTCTGATTCCCTATGTATTGGAAACCGCCGGAGAGACAGACGATATATATCTGGAACAGATATCCGGAGCCCTGACGCAGGCAGGATTTACCCTGAAAAACTGCGGGGACGGCCGGTGGGAATGCAGCCGGATACCGGTACAATGGCACGGAACCGAAGCTGACCTGGAGCAGGATTTACTTACCCGGCGGATTGCACCGGAAGAACTTATTGCGTCCCTGGCGGCAACGAACGCCTGCCGGACGGCAGTAAAAGACGGCGATATACTTGACCCGGAAACAGCATCCCGGCTGGCAGCAGAAGCGCTCGCTTTAGAAGATCCCCATTGTCCTCACGGCAGACCGCTCTGGGTTGCGGTTACAAAAGCAGCATTGTTCGCCGGGGTTAAGCGCACGTAGCATCCGGGTCATACGTATACGTCGTCATCCCGTCCGCTGATGATAAGCGTTCCTTCTTCCCATGCCCGCCGGAGGATACTGAAAAAACGGGTTGTCACCTCATCGCAGTCCTTCCGCCGCATGGGTTTCCGGAGGGATTCTTCTTCCAGAATAATATCCCCACGGGTTTTAGATACATTTGACAGGATTTTCTGCCGGAACGGTTCCGGCTTACCGGCAATCAAATAGGCAATTTCTGTCTCTGTCATAGTTTGGAGCTGCTTCTGGATAAACCGGTCGTCAGCATTGACCACATCATCGATAGTGAACAATCTTTCCCGCAGATCGGAGCTTAGTTCAGGATCCTGCTGGGCAAGGGTTGTCAGAATATCTTTTTCCGCATCAGGTGTCATGCGTTTAAGTATTTCTGCAAGCGCGCCCCGTCCGTCCACAGAGTCAGCCGCGGATGTATTTACGGCAAGCACCTTTTCATGCATCGCCTGATCAACCCGCCGCAGGGTTTCCGGTTCTACCGCAGTCATTTTGGCAAGACGGCGGACAGTTTCCTTTTTATCTTCCGGTGTCATGCGGTTGATGACATCCGCAGCAACGGCGGGGCGCAGCTTTGACAGTACCAGTACCCTGACCGGAGCCGATTCATCTTTCAACAAAAAATATACCCGTTCCCCGTCCATATCCTGCATATAGTCAAAGGGAATTCCGTCCGCATGGGGGACAGCTTTCTGGAGCATTTGTTCGGCCCGTTCTGAACCGAATGCTTTTTCCAAAATAGTCCGGGCTGTTGCAACACCGCCCTGCTGGCGGGAAGATTCCAGCAGTGTCTGGAATTCCGCAAGGATAACGGCGGCTTCATCAGAATCAACCCGCCGGATGGATGCTATTTCCGGAATAATGCGCTCTGTCTGTTCCGGGGTCAGGTGGGAAATTACTTTTGCAGCTTCATCAATACCTATCAACAGCAGGAATTTTGCCACCCTCCGGTATACATTTTCCCTGCCGTCCGGTTCCCGGGGGGCAACCGGGACTTTTACCAGTCCGTGCCGGGCAATGTCCCGGGAACTGCTATCAGGGGATGTGCTGGGAGTCAGGATTTCCTCAACCTGCCGGTTCACTTATAAAAAAAGAGAACCGGCAGGTTGAGGAAATCCTGACTCCCAGCAC
>CALXOI010000043.1 GCA_944389965.1 uncultured Treponema sp. | reverse complement strand
TGGCTAAGTCCCTGAGCTTGCAGAAGATCTTTCAACCTTTTAGCTGTAAAATTACACATGTCTACCTCCATCTGATTTAAGCATACGGCTAAATTATAATTTTGTCAAGTAAAAGTGTCGTTTTTATATTTAAATTTTGTCACATATACACGATACCATGAGTAATTATAGACTGTTACACGGTGTAACACTTGTTTGTTACCATCGGTAACGTGTACGTTGTTACACGAGGTAACAAAAAAACTCTGTTACCTTGTGTAACAGAGTTTTGATGTGGTGGTACTTATAATACAGCAACATTTTGAAATTTTCTTGCTATCATTGTCTATTTTCCTTTCCACTTTTTTATCTTTCAAACCGAAAAGTGACCAATCCCAAACTTTTGAGGCGATATTTCAGGGCTTCCTTCGATACGCCGAACATCTTTGTTAATTTGGTCTCAACGGAACACCAGGCGTTATAATTGGCTAAGGTAACGGTTAAATGGTTACCGAAATATCGATTTGAATAGCGGCCGTAATTTATAAACACTTTTTTTATCTTCTCTGCCGGCATTAAAAGACAGGTCGCAAAATAGTTGGCTTCCCGTTCGATAAAATCCGTTCCTTCGTTCATTTCCGAAACACCGGTAGAGCAAACGGAAGGATATTCGGGTATTTTATTGTGTTCCAGAAAATAATGACCCAACTCGTGAGCAACGGTAAAATTTTTTCTGCCGGAATGACTGATATTGCCATTGATAAAAATATAAAGCTGTCCGCTGTTGGCTGTCGTAAACGCTCCGCAAAAATCGGGACTGTCGTTGACAACAATTTCTTTGTATTTGATACCTTCGCCCTCGATAATCTTATTCAATACCCGATGAGCGTTTCCTCTTTTCAGGTAACGACCGAGAACCTCTTCCGCCTTTCGTTCGATTTCTCTATTTGTCTTCATCATCCATGGCATCATACATTGCCCGTAAAACGGTATCGTTCTTTTCGCCTCTTGCAGCCACAGGATACGTGTTCTTCCATAAAATGAATCTGTTGGTGTCATCTTTTTGAGAAACAGAAGCACCCTTTTCCTCCGACACCCTTACCTGTCCGTTCATCAGAAGGGGAAGAAGTTGATTGCGAAGATTTGTTAAGGTCATATTTTCCTGTGAAAATTTTTCTTTTTGACACAATAAGTTTGATAATTTTGTCGAAAAATCTCCGATAATACTCTGATCCGGAATAAGAATAGGCAACGAAGTCAAAACCTGAATCCTTATTCCAGAAAAAATACTACCTGTTGCGACTTTTTCAGATTTTTTTATAAACCATTCACTTCTAAAATACTCATAAAGATACTCGGAATTTATAATAGATCTAGGACGAATTGAGAACACCGATTCATTTATATCCCAATCTTTTGGTTCTTCATGAAGAATAAAACAACGTCCCAAAGGCGATATGCTAGCAAAAAGAATATCACCTTTAGATATTCTTGACCGTGCATGAATCATTTTTCTGGCCTCTTCATTTATGTAATCACATCCTGAAAAATCTATACTTCCATCCATGGCTATATTTTTTACGGTTACGTATTTTATATTTCCGTTACCTAATTTAAAATTATCACGCGGATTAAGTCCTGTATTGATGTGTTCTAAACAATCACCCAATTTCTTTACTTCCCAGCCTTCTGGAATCTCTCGTTTGAGGGTTTCGTTCCAGACCATTTTGCCGCCGGAAGATTTATAGGGTTTGCCCTGTTCATTGGGAAAATCAAACTGCACAAACCAGTAATCATAGAGTTCTTTCGCCATAGCTTCCAGTTCTCTGCTGATTTTTTTGTTCAGCTCGATTTTAGCATCGATAGTGCTCAGAATCTTTGCGATACGCTGCTGTTCAGAAAGGTCGGGAAAAGAAAAAGATAGGTTTTCGATATCTGATGAATTGATTGAAGGATATGAAGAAACAGAATTTTGACCGATACTATGCAAATAATACGTTATGCTGTTCTGCGTCAGCAAATAAAATAGATATTCAGGTTCAATTTCCTTCATCATTTCATTTTTAATATCTAATGTTATAAATCCCGTAGAAACAATAAAATTTGACGGCGGATTTTTTAATATTCCATAGTGTTTGAGATTCGGACGCACACTTGAATAAATAATCGTATTATTTTTTACAAGGCGCTGAGCTCTGCTTGGAGCACACTCCCGTTTCAAGATTTGTGTTTCCGAAATCATATTCTCTGTTATACTACCTGTATCAAGATATTCTATTTCAGTAATTTCATTTTTTGATGAAAGCGTATTTTGGTTTGTATCACAAATATCCTTTATCCTATATCTCTTCATCACCTGTCTCCGTTTTCGTTTTCTTGGCGGTAGTGTTCCAGAGCACGGATAAATTCCGGTATGTTTGAAAAGGCGGCGCCTGTAGCGGATGACTCGGCGATATTGCACATCGCTTCAATCCGTTTATCCCACAAGAGTTTTTTCTCACTTTCAGAAAGAAAACCTTTCCGGTACCCTTTCCACTCCTCTGTTCTGGTCAACCGGCGCAGGCATTCGGCAGCAGACAAGTCCGCGGCTGCTACTTTTTCCGTATGAGCCAAAAACCATACTTCAAGACAGGGGCGGCTTAAAATCGCAGTAGCACCCGTACAAGCAGCTATTCTCTCCGCGATTTCAGGCACATCAGCGTCATATAAAAGAAAACAGTCAATCTGTTCCGATTTGCAAAGCCGCATCTCGTTCTTATACCGGTTTATCAACTCAGGACTGATTTTCTGTCCAACCACTTTGGAAACTACTCGAATCGGCAGCCGGTACTTTTGTTTTAAACAATCCACGTAACATTCTTCTGTTTTGCCCTCACAGAGAACCAGAATGACCGGTTTCATTTTCCGGGCCGCTCGCCCGCCCGCTTGTTTTCTCATACTTTGTTACTCAAACAGTTTTTTGATAGTTTCTACAGAAGTCGCGGTGTACGGCACAGCGTCAAAACGCCCCTGCAAATATCCCTTTTCCGCGTCCATATTTTCACGGAAATCCTTAAAATCATAGAGAGAATAAAAATCAGTAGAACCGTCTTCTTTTTTATTGGTAAAACAGATCTGATCCCGGCGGAATTTTTTGATATCTATCAGATTGGTGTTGTGGCTGGTAAAAAGAAACTGCGCTTTAGCGGAAGCGTGAACAAGATTGATAATAAAATCAGCCATCGCTGAATGAAGGCTTACATCAAATTCATCCGCCACAAGCATTTTTCCATTTTTGCAGATATCAAGCAGAATCAGCAGCAAAGAAAAAATCTGCACCGTGCCTTGAGACTCTTCCGTCAGCAAATCAAATTGAATATTTGGATTTCGTTTATGCCTTGTCAAGAACCGGGGAATGTTTTTTTGCTGAAAAACAGGCTGAATCCCAAACCTGGGATCAGGCGCGAGAGCGGGAACCGTAACCCGTTCTTGACGAATTTCCACATCGACAATATCGCTGTCGGCCATGCGCAGCGCTTCAAGCAGCAGTTTTTTATTTTGAGTACAAACCTCAACTGCATATTCATCGGGAATCAGAGGAAGTCCGACATAGAATTCGCTTGAAAAAAACCGGTAGATTTTTTTTGCCAGCTCCCTGTCCATCTGACTGGCACGGCTGATAAACAGTGTCGAGCGTCCTGTACTGTGCGCCACATCAAGCGGGCGGACAAAATACCCTTCGCCAAAACTGTAAATCTCGCTTTTGGGTTTTCCGACTTTTTCTTCTCGAACAAATACTTTCGCTCCCCGCCCGCCGGAAAAATCCTTGAGACTTTCCGAAATGATTTCTTTCCGGTTAAGTGAAAAAGCGTATTCGTATTCAGTTCCTTCGCACACAAAGCGGATAGTAAAGGTACTGGGCTGTTCGTCATAACCGTCAAGCTTAAATGGTACGAAATTAAAAACAGAACCTTCGTTATTGGTATGAGAGTCAACAATCAGCCGGGTACAAAATAGCAGTGCTTTATAGATACTCGATTTTCCTGAAGCGTTAGGGCCAAAAATACCCACTGTTTTCAGATACTGTTTTTTTCCTGCGGTAAACACATTGTCCGGCAAATCGCGTGCCGCCGCTGACGCGATTTTTTCCGCCTCAAAACTAACGGTAACGGTGTCTTTAATCGAAAAAAAGTTACTAAGTGAGAACCACAATACCATTACACACCTCTTTTTGCAATTTTACTGCAAATATAACACCATACATGGAATGTTTCAATGTTTTACAAATAAAACATCTGTCCGCCACAAGTATGGTATCTGTCGCGTTTTGTTATTCTGTTTTTTCCTCAAACTCAAGCGTGTCAAATCCGCAGAGAATTGCCTCTTCAAGAGAACGGCTTTCGGCAAACATTTTCCGCAAAGCGGTTTTGTGACTGTTCATTTTTTCAGCAAATTCTTTCGCTGTCAGCTCGGTGTACTCGATTTTGATATCAAAGTACTGGCCCGCAGAAAGGCTGTAGCCTTTTTCTTTTATCTGACTGTAGGTAACAGCGACGCTAAAATCATCAACAGTCTCTTTATGCCGAAAAGTAGAAACAATTTTTTCTTCTTCATCAGGCCGCAGCCGGCGTTTCTGGTTTGTGCCTTCTTTATAGTCTTCTCCCAGTTTAGACGCATCAATCAGAATCACTGTATCGTTATCGCTCTTTTCGCTGCGGTCAAAAAACAGTACGCTGACATTGGTGCCGGTAGTGGCAAAAACATTGCCGGGCATACTGACGACACCGGAAATAATATGATTATCAACAATCCGCTTGAGAATTTTATTTTCTATACCGCTTTTCGCTGTTATAAAACCTGTAGGAACAACAATGGCGCCCCTGCCTGCCGGTTTCAGAGAATTGATAACGTGCTGAATAAAACAGGTATAAATGGCCATTTTCGGTTTTTGCGGATCAGGGCTCTTAACTTTGTTTGGTACGCCTGCCCAGAACCGTACAGTATCCGCGGCCAGTGTGTCCGCGTATTCGGGAAAATCCAGCTTAAACGGCGGATTGGACACAACAAAATCAAAAGTTTTTAACCGTCCGTCGCTCTCCCTGTGCGCCGGTTCAGTCAATGTATTTCCCTGCACAACGTTTGGCAGGCTGCCGATCAGATTATTCAGAATCAGATTCAGCCGCAGCATTTCGGCTGATTTTTCGGAAATATCCTGACTGTATATGGAACACCGTTCTTCGCCAATCTCATGAGCAAGAGCCATCAGCAGCGTTCCTGTTCCGGCGCTTGGGTCGTAACACTCCGCTCCTTTGTATTCTCTGTTTTCTTCGGTCAGCAGCCGGGCCATTACACGGGCAATAGAACGAGGTGTAAAATATTCTGCGTATTTACCGCCGCCGGCATTGTTATAATCTTTAATGAGATACTCAAAAACGCTGGAAAAGAAATCGTATTTTTCATCAAAAACATTCTCAAAATTAAACGAGGCAATAGAGCGCAGCAGCGCTCTGGCAAAATTATCCCGTTTTGCGGTATCGGTCACATATGTAGTGACCGCGCTGAAAATACTCACTTTCGCTTTTCCTGATGTGGAAACGGAAAAGGTATCCGCGTTCTGAGAAGCGATTTCAATCAGGGTTGAATCAAGCAGCGCTCCAAAGTCTCCCTGCCCGGACGCGTTGTATAAATGAGAGAGTGTCTGATGAGGCTTCAGCACAGGCACGCTCCCCGGCAGATAGGTGAACAGATCTTCTACTTCGTCTTCACTGAACGAATCATATTCCACATCCCACTTTTCCGCTTTCGCGAGCCGTTCACCATAAACCGGCGCCTGTTTTGCCTCATAGCCAAACTTATCATTAAAAAACTTATACAGAAAAATCTCCGTAATGATTTTATACTCGCTGCCATTATTTGCCAGTCCATAGGCTCCGGTCGTGGATTTAAGAGAATCAATTAAAGCGACTGTTTTAGCGCTGAGAGTCTGATCGGTCATAAAGCATCCTCGATTATTGGTTAAGGTTTAAATCCCACTTTTGCTTAAAAATATTTAAAAGCATTTCCTGTCGCTGTTGAAGTACCGTAGGCGTCCATTCTTTTTCGTTGAGAACCTGGGTTGTCAGCGCATAAGCAGAAGTTCCTGTATCCCCACAAAAATATTTATCTTTTTTTATCTCAAAATCATAATTTTGAGCAGACGAATTCTTTCTCTTTGCCAGCGGAACAAGATTTGCAATTTTATTTACCCAATAATTACGTGCTTCTTCATCATTCCATATTTTAGCCCATTCGCTTTTAGGATTAACACTCTGTGGTAACACATGTTCTATGGTTAATACGGAATTCTTATACTTGGCGCTTCCATCAGAAACAAAAGAATCTAAACGTAAAATAATATAATTTCGCTTATTCGCAGACATTGAATATATATCAGAGTTAAGATAATTTATGAATGTCTCTTTTTCGTTTTCCGTTAATTTCATACTGGAAAGCTCATCATTATCCAGTTCTGATAAAATTTGTCCATAACGACTAATTCTAGAATTCACATCATACGAAGAAATTCTCATAAAAGCAGCGAGTCTTTCAAGTTGATAAAAGCAATCTAGTATTTTTTCTGGTGTATCTTTATATTTTTCATAACAGACCATTGCTACTGGAACCCAGTCTGTATTATCGATTTTGTTTAACCAACATAAAAGATCATTAATAGAGTCATCCAATTCAGAATGTGATCGATTATATATACAATTTTTAACAATATAATAGGCGTCTGAAAATGGTTCCAGAGTATCAGAAATAAACTTCATTGCGTACTCACCTGTGTTTTTTAGAAGAACACCCTTTTTAAATTCTTCCAAGAGTGTTTTCTTTGCTTTAGTACGCATTTTAATCATTCTAATATGACTGAATAAATCATTAAAACCAGCCCTACCAAGACGTACTTCCATTTCTTCCCATTTATCTGTATATTCGTTCCGCTTTTCTTCTGGAATACTGCCTATGAGCTCTGCTTTTATAATATCAGTAACTTGAAGATCTAATCCCCGGCTGTTCATTACCGAAAATACACGAAAAGCAGAAATCTGCGAAGTAGTTGAAACTACCACAAGAAAACATCTCTGAACAAGAAACATACCAAATTCAATGATTTTTTGTTTTGTAGTACATTTTTCCTGTAATTTATCAAAGATTTTTTTACTATTTCTTATGATATTGCTTTTTGCCTCTGTATCCTGATTCTTCGGATCTAATTGCAATAAACGCTCAAAGTTAAGTGACTGAACATTCTCAACAAAGAAGGCATTATCTCGCGACCGTATTTTTAAGCGTGGTTTTGATGCTAATCCCTGAGAAGGCCTTCCTGGTTCTAAAATATAACCTTTAAAATCATTTTTTTCTTCGCCATCTAAATTATAAGCTATAGCAGCAAGTAATATTGTTAAAGTAGTTAATCTTTGCTGACCATCTATCACCTCTGCAAGCGGTTTATCATCATCTTTTACAAGAACAATACTACCTAAAAAATAATTTTCATCATCTGACTCAGTATCATAAAATTCGTATAAATCATTAAAAAGAGTTTCCGTTTCTTCCTCTGTCCATGAATATGGTCTCTGGTAGGACGGAATTTCATATTCAAAATCCGAACTGAATATTTTTGAAAGCGGATATTCTGCTCCCTTAATTTTTGTACTCATATTAAACTCCTTAAATTTAATCACGTTGCGTAACTTGCATATTGATTAATATATTCCTGAGCAATCAGGTTTGTGAGATATTTTTTATCACTGATAGCGGCGGATATGCCCAATTCATACAGTTTGCGGCTCAGATTTGCCTGCACATCTCTTTTAAACTTTGGTTCGCCTTCAGGGGCAAGAATATGGGGATTTAAATCAACATAACTGTCGATAGTACATTTTAACTGATAGAGATTCTCGCACAGAATTATATCTTCCCGTGAAATCAGCGGGTCAGAGCGTTTCGCGTTTTCTTCCTGAATACGTTTATGAACCCGGACAAATCGTTCGTCATCACCGTATTTTTTCTTTAAAAGATTATTCCGGCGGTTAATTTCTTTTATCTTATTCATTACCTCATTCATATAATGAATACTCTCTTTCGCGTCTTTCACGCTGGCGGGAACAAAGCCTTTTTTGCGAAAATAGGCACGAAACTCCTCGGCAAGATTAACATAGTTTTCTTCTTTTTTATCAAAATTACTCTCAAATTCCCGCTGTACCCGTTCAATCTTTTCTCTCAAATCATTGATAACAATTTCAAGTTCTTCCGCCAGACCTTTTTTAAACTCAAAATCCAGTTCCGAAAGAGCCAGATTAATAATTCCCGCCACATCTTCCTTATGTTCAGTATTTTCAAGCAAATTAATGCGGTTTATGCGGTTTGTTACTTCTGTAACAAGCGCAGGAATCATACCGGGAAGCAATGACTTAACTTTCTGTTTCAGTTCATCGTCTCCCTGAGTTCGTACAATATTCAGTATTGCTTTCGCGTTTTCCAATGTTGAACGCAGCTCATACAGTTTGCTTTTATCATATATCTCATCTAGCTGGATACGAAACTCTTCCGCATTGGAACAATCATAATACCAAAGCGCGGCTTTAATATCATTCATCTGACGGCGAATTTCTTCTTTGTCCTCGTTTGCCAGAAGAGTCTGCGCAACTGGTTTTGTTTCTCCTGTTTCGTCCGCGTCATTTGTCCGATTCAGTTCCCGCAGATACCGTTCGTTAGTCGCATCAAAGTTTTCCCGTATATCCACAAAATCAACTACATACCCATACTTAAAATCTTTATATGGTCTGTTTACCCTAGTCAGAGCCTGTAATAAATCGTGCCCGTCAAGAGTCCGTCCAAGATACAGTTTCTTTAATCGCGGCGCATCAAAACCGGTGAGCAGCATCTGATTAACAATCAGAACATCGATTGTTTCTTTCTTTTTAAACTCTTCTATATATTCTTTCCGTTCCTGCTTATCACCCTCATCGTGCAGAATCAAAGAAGCCCGCAGCGGTTTTGATATTTTGTGGGATATTTTATTTTCATAAAAAAAATTACCTTCTGCTGCGTAACTTGACATATCATGTATTCTGTAGGCGACCTCATCCACTGAATTTTGATAAAAATAGGTTTTCCATAATTCATAAAACTTTCGAGCTTGAGTATTTGTCTTGCAGACAACCATGGCAGCAACAGAAACATCCCCCTTTTCAATCCTAAACAGGCGTAAATCGTTTACTATGTAATCTATAAGAGCTTTCAAATAACTCTCATGTTCTATAATCCTGTCCCTGTCTATATCAGATTTTTTTACCTCAACAGCCCCGGCAAGTTTATCAAGAATTGATTCAAGCCTCTCTTTATACACCGTCTGCACGGGTTCCCGCATGAGCCTGAGAGTATACCCGTCAGCGATGGATTTATCATAATAGTACGTATCAATATAGTCCCCAAACACACGCCATGACTCACGTTCTTCTTTTAGAAGAGGTGTTCCGGTCATCGCGATGCGCACAGCGTTTTTATCCGCATCAAGCAGATTCGCGAGAAAAGACCCTTTGGGATTATATCCCCGGTGAGCTTCATCTATAAAGAAAATACGCTGCAAGGCAATACCGTAATCTGATGAAATATCGACTGGTGTATGATCTTCTTCAAATTTCTGGATATTGACCACCATAATTTCCGCTCTGCCATCAGTATTTTCAACCAGTTCACAGGAACGAAAGTCTTTCATCAGGTTTTCTCTGGTATCGGCAGTACGGACAAGCAGGCCTCTTGATACAAATTCATCAGCCGCCTGCTCCATCAGAGACAGCCGGTCAACAATAAAATAAAATTTAACTGCCGTATTTTTGCGGGCGTAATAATCAGTTAATACTTTTACAGAATAATAGGCAAAAGCTGTTTTGCCGCTGCCCTGAGTATGCCAGATAATACCGCCCTTGTGTCCCCTGTCCAGAGAACGCTGTACGGCAAGCGTCGCAAATAACTGCTGATAGCGCATAATATGTTTCTGCAACACAGACACTTCTGTGCCATCGGCAAGTTCTCTGCGGCGCTCAACATAGGCAAAACCATACCGCAGCAGGTACAGAAAACGTTCCCGGCTCAGCATGGATGTAATAATTCTGTTTGTAGGTGTGACAGATTTGATATTCGTCTCAAATTCCGGATGGCTTGCCAGAGAAAGACAGTTGCGGTGACGGAGTATTTTCTTTAATACATCAGCACTCACATCCTGATACGGATACTTCGCAGCAAAGTCTTTTTCAGCCTCACGAAATACATTGTAAAAAGCGGTATCTTTTGCGGTGCAGCAATAAAAAGCCCCCTGAACCGGAACACGGTTTGTGCTTTCATACTCCTGATTATTGGAAAAAATCATCAGCTGAACAATATTAAAAAACCGGCGGAACGCTCTGTTTGCAAATCGCCTGTTTATCCGGTCAAATTCAGCTTTCATACCTTCATAATTATTCGGCTTTTTAACTTCGATAAACGCAAGAGGCAGTCCATTTATAAAGCAGGTAATATCCGGTCTGAAAGAATCCTGCGTATCAGTATTCTCACAGCTGAATTCAGTAGTAACATGCCAGGTATTACGCTCAGGATGCTCAAAATCGATCATTCTGATACCGGAATTGGCAGACAGCAGAGAATAAAATTCTCTGCCAAGATCATCGTTAGCAAGGCAGGTCTTAATTTTCAGCAGATAATTTTTACAGTCCTGTTCTGTGTATCCGGGATTCAGTTTGCCAAGCTGTGAAAGGAATACATCCGTCAGAATATTACAGTCATCTTCATACCGGGGCAGTGTATCAACATATGTATATCCCAACCGGCATAAATGAAACGCGGCAGGCACCTGCACCCGTGTATTTTCATTAAAATCTGAAGCCATTTCCAAACTCTCTTTAAAACAAATCCGCACCCTAATTATATATTGACATTCAGAATATTTCTACAGTTCTTTAATAAGATAAGTAGTTATATTATATTTTATTTGCAAATTATGTGGGCAATTCTAATAGAAAGAGGAATAGGTGGTGGACAGAATCTTACTCATACCCTATTCCAAAGTAATCTAGGGTGGCTTTCGTGGCGTCTTGGCCGGTAAGACAAGTATCTCGCAGGGAGCCCCGTTCTTCTTTCCAGTTTTTTATCCCCCGGTAATAAAACAACTTTAACTCTTCGGTAATTATAAAGGGTACAATATTGTGTTTAAGGCACTCTTTGAACATAATAAGGCGTCCCACTCTCCCGTTTCCGTCCTGAAAGGGATGAATGGTTTCAAAGCGGACATGAAAATCAAGAATGTCGTCAAGGGTACTATGTTTCTTTGCGTTGTGTTAGTAAGCAGAGCTTTTATTTTGTTATACTTTACCAGTTTTTTACAGACAGATGTCTCATTTCGTAAGGTTTTTGCTCCTATTTTGAATCAAATCCTCCCCATTGGCTTTCCTACAGATTTGCCGTAAAATCAGGTTATGCACATTGAACTGGTTCCCGGCACGGAATGTCCGGAAGAAATACGCAGCCTTTTTACCGAATACACCCGGATGCTGGTTTCGGGATGTCCCGGTTTCGCCCGGTATTTGGAAATGCAGGATTTTGATTCCGAACTTTTGAATCTGGACAAAAAATATTCCCCGCCGGAAGGGCAGCTCTATGCAGCCTTTGCAGATGGGGTTGCTGCCGGCTGCGGCGGGTTCCGGAAGATTGACCGCCTGACCTGCGAAATGAAACGGCTTTTTGTCCGGCAGGAATTCAGGGGGCACGGTATCGGCAGTCTGATTTTAGAACGGCTCATAACCGAGACACAAACTTCAGGATACCGGAAAATGCTTTTGGACACCCTGCCTTTCCTGAAAGACGCCCTGTGCCTTTACAAAAAACTGGGCTTTTACGAAATACCCCGGTACAACGAAAACCCGCTGGTTTCTTCTATTTATATGCAGCGGGATTTATGATTCCCGCTTTGCGTGGGATAACTGTCGATACAGGTTTTGTCAGCCGGCTGGGTGAGGGTCTTGGTATCCGGAAAATATTTTGAATCTGCCGGGGTGTTCCAGGCAGCGGACGGTCAACAGTCACCTTTCCAGGTGCGGGCAAGAATATCTTTTAAAACCAGCAGCGCATCGGTTTCATTATAGCCGTATTCCGCCCGCAGCCGGGTGAGCATTTCCCGTAACTGCGGGGCATAATCATCAACGGCAACCCGTTCCCGGTAAGTTGCCAGAACAGGGTATTTTTTGCTCCATACTTTTGTCCAGTCTGTTTTTGCCTGGCATTCTTCGCTGACACTGTCTATCATCTGTTGGAGACTGTGCTGGTCTGCGTCAAAGTCAATCAGTTCATCCAGTGTTATCTGGTATAAAACAGCCAGATTTTTTGCCTGCCGTATATCCGGCAGTGTCTCGTTTGTTTCCCATTTGGAAACGGTTTGACGGCTTACGCCAAGTTTTTCTGCAACATTTTCCTGTGAAAGCCCGCTTTTTTTTCTGGCATGATATAAGCTGTCCCCTAACATTCCTGCTGTCCTTTTTTCTTTTGGTGAGTCAGAAAAAGTATAACCGGACATCACATGAAATTCCACCGCATAAAGCCGGCATTTCCGCCCGTTTTTTTAACACAGCTCCAATACTATGAAAGCCGGCAGAATATGTGCAGTTTGTCAGATAAGCTGCCGGGTGCGCCATTTTCCCTGCCTGAACCGGATGGTGAAGGCTACCGCCCTGACAACCCAGTCCAGAACCATTGCCACCCAGCTGCACATGGGGCCCAGCGGAGTATACCAGGCAAATATATAACTGAGCCCCACCCGGACAATCCACATGGACAGCAGGGACACAATCATCGTAAACTTTGCATCATTTGCAGCCCGCAGGGAATTGGGCAGGGTAAAAGACAATGGCCAGATAAAAATCCCGCAGACTCCGTGGCAGATGAGCATATTCCATGCAAGATCCGTTGTTGCGCCGGACAGTCCGTATATGGAAATAATTTGTCGTGCAAACAGCAGCAGCGGAATGTTCAGGATAATCATTCCTGCATATGCCATGCGGTTCAGCTTCCAGGTATAATACCACGCTTCGTCTGTTCTGCCGGCACCGATGCACTGCCCGACAACCGTGAGCACTGCCAGTCCGATGGCGGCTCCGGGCAGGACTTCAAAAGATGCGATTGTGTTTGCTGCGGCATTTGCTGCAATGGCACCTGTCCCGAATGTGGCGATCAGGGTAATCACCAGAATTTTTCCTATCTGGAACATACTGTTTTCCAGACCGTTGGGAATTCCGATTGCCAGAATATGTTTGATAATACGGAAATCCGGTTCAATCTTTAACAGTCCCGAAATATTGATGGCGGGAACGCCCCGGTACGGCTTGTCCCGGTACAGCAGCACCAGCAGAACGGCTGCCGCAGTTGTGCGGGCAATCAGTGTCGGGAGGGCAACCCCGGCAACTCCCCAATGTAATCCGTAAATAAAGAATGCGTTCCCGCCGATGTTCAGCACATTGACCAGCGCTGCAATATACATGGAAATACGGGAATTGCCCTGTGCCCGGAACAGGGCTGCACAACCGTTGTACAGCGCAATGGACGGCAACGCAAACATCATCAGCATAAAATATGTCTGGGCATTTGCCATTACATCAGCTTCAATCTGCCCGAATATCAGGGATAATAGCGGTTTTCTTGTTGCCAGTCCGAATGCCATCAGGACTACCGCCGTAAAGACAACTGCATAAATCAACTGTTTTGCGGTTTTTGAAACCATCGCACTTTCTTTGCGGCCAATGTACTGGGCGCAGACCACAGCACCTCCTGTTGCCAGTGCCGCAAAGACGTTGTTAATCAGAATCTGGATATTGTCAACGAGGGAAACACCGGATACGGCTGCTTCTCCCAAAGAGCCAACCATGATGATGTCCGCCATTCCCAAAGTAATCGACAGCAGCTGTTCTATCAGCAACGGCCAGATAAGCCGCCACAAATCCCGGTTGGAAAACAGCCGGGCGGTTGTTTCCGGGGTGTTGGTTCGTGCCGGGACGGTGTCCGGACACGTTGTTTTGGAGGCGCTTGCTTGTTTCGGGGTATTTTTTTGCTGCTGTGTTTTCATATATTCTGTCTACCGGATTTGCGGTGCAGCAGTCTGCCTGCCGGCTCCGTAATGAAAGAGAATTTTGTTTCAGCCAAAACAACGGCAACAAACAGAAGGGCACAACCGGCTGCCATCCGGGGTGAAAGATGTTCATGAAGGAAGATTCCTGCAAAAATAACCCCGAACACTGATTCAAACGACAAAAGCAGTGCCGATGTTGCCGGCGGTGCGTACTTTTGGCAGATGTTCTGTAAAAAGAATGCCAGCATGGTACTTGCCAGCCCCAGATACAACATGGAAGCTGCTGTTTTTGGTGTCCGTAACGCTGCTGCGGGAAATGCCCCTTCCATCAGGGGGGCAAGAATCCAGGACAGTGCCGCAGCCCCCAGCAACTGCAGAACTGTCAGCAGAACGGCATCTTCTGTTCTGTTGTACCGGGAAATGAAAATGATGTGCAGGGCGTATCCAACGCCGCATATCAGCGTCAGTATGTCACCGGTGTTTATTGCCCCTTCATTTTGCAGCGACAACAGTCCTATTCCGGCAAGGGCAAGGACTGCCGCCGCAAAAATGTGCAGTCCGGGACGGCGTCTGGTAATTCCCCACAGGAACAGCGGTACCAGCACCACGTATACTGTTGTCAGAAACGCATTTTTCCCGGCGGTTGTGTACTGGCAGCCGATTGTCTGGAATGCGTATGCGGTAAACAGAAAGCAGCCCAGAATAATGCCGTGGCGTAAAACAACCGGCGACATCAGGCGGAACCGGTGGCAGCAGATCAGTGCCAGTGCACAGCCTGCAATCGTAAATCTGACAGCCAGCATATACAACGGCGGAACCGTATCCAATGAATCCTTGACAATTACAAATGCAAAGCCCCATATCGCAGCAGTAAGAAGCAGTCCGGCCGATGCCAATGTGGAACTAATTTTTTTTGTCATGAGTATATCCTTAATACTTGTACTATAAACTTTTCTACAGTTTAGGTACAGTCCTGCAGCTTGTATACGAACTGTTTATTTTGTATATCTGTTTTTACAGGCGGGAACCTGGTACCTGAAAACCAGTAAATCAGGCTTGTTTTAAGAAGGATTTCGCTGTTTCCGGCAATGCCTTTTGATGGCGGTATTGAGTCCGGATCAGCTTTTATTCTGTTCTTCAAAAAGATATATTTGAATTTTCACCGGTGTCTTCCAAAAAGCAGAGATACAACATTCTAAAATTTCTGCAATCCAGGTAATGGTATCAAGATTTACTTTAATGGGGTTCATTCTATCTGATTGATACATTTCATTGCCACGGAATGCTTTTTCATCATTGAATTTTTGGTTCAGGCAAATGGTAGCTTATTATCATTCTGTTTTTATAATAGCAATAGTTAAAAATATACGGATGTTAATTACTAAATATTTATCTATATTTTACAGCTGTTAGAGTTATCCTTGGTATCTATCTCCGTTTAGGCAGTAAAGGCTTCTCCTGTTTTGGTAATAACCATTTTTTAGGGAGCTGTCTTATCCCATATTGTTCGGCACATCAATTTTTTCTGCTAAAGTACTGCCACGTCTGGCTGTTTTATTTTATGGATAGCCAGGATTCTGGTGCGGTACGGATTCCAGCTTGCTATTTACCGGCAACGCATACGGCGTACCGTGAATGATGCTTACCGGATGAAAGGCAGGAAAATGCAACGGTATTCTTTACTCTCTGATGGAATACCGTTGCATTATTTATGTTGTTATAGACCGGCAATAAACTGCTGGATTTTATCCCACTGGGCGTCCATAGATTTAATCAATGCTATCTGAGTCCGGGCCCGGACAATATTGTGTTCAGGGTAATCTATCTTGTAATAGACATCTCCGTTCAGATAATCTGTAATCATGCGGACAGCCATTATCTGGGTTATAGTACGGCCGGATTCGGCAAGCAGACTTTTTTCGTATGGAGACAAAAATCCTTTTGCTTCTTCCATATAACCACTGATTAATGCTTTGAAGACAGAAAAATTAAATTGTACTTTTGAAACATCTTTTTCATCTTCTGCGGCAGTGTTTGTTGCAGTACGGATAAGATCCCCGGTATCAAACAGTACGGTTCCCGGCATAACGGTATCCAAGTCAATAACGCACAGCGCAGCTCCGGTTTTGTCATCAAACAGAATATTATTTACTTTTGTATCATTATGGGTGATGCCTTCCCTAAGCTTACCTGATGCGAGCCCGTCACTGAGCACCATTCCCCGTTCACGGTTTGCCGCAAGAAAATCCAGCTCCGCTTTAATGCCGGCAGCCCGGTTTTTTACGTCTTTTGCCAAAGCTTCATCAAACTGGTCATACCGCATATGCATATCATGGAACCGGGGGATAGTGTCATATAACCGTTTCCCATCGTATCCAGCCAGACTGTTCTGGAAGTTCCCGATCGCCTTTCCCAGCCGGTGGGCAAGTTCTTCGCTTTCCAACACTTCGTAGGTTTGAACATTTTCTACGTAAAGATAGGTACGCCAATAATTCCCGTCGTCATCTTTGTAGAACATGGAACCGTCTTTACAGGGAATGACAGTGAGCGTACGGCGGGAAACATCGTCAAGTCCCATCTGTTGATACTGCCGCCGCAGGAAGGATGTGACGGAAACAATGTTTTCCATAACCTGTTCCGGTTGTTTGAAAACATTTTTGTTAATGCGCTGGTGTGTGTATCTCACCTCACGCCCTGCCTGATTGAACGTAGACCGGTATGTATTGTTAATGTGTCCGTTACCTACCGGTTTACACGATACAAAATCACCGTAAATTGCAAAACGGTTTATAATCGATAAAATTTGATCATTATTCAACATACATTCAGTGTAGCACAGTTTTTTTTATTTGCAACAAAAAATTGCAATGGCATAGAATGTGATTGCGAAATTTATCTGGTATTATATTGTGTGTTTCCTGCGAATTCAGTAATGGTACTCCTTTCTTTTTGCAATAAGAAAGCATACAGAAACCGTTGCAGCCATGATTTCCGCCCCTACAGCAGAAAACCAGATTCCGTCGACACCCCAAAACCTGGGAAGAATGAGGACTGCGGCAGTCTGGAAACAGAGGGTGCGGAGAAAGGATATTACTGCGGAAATTAAGCCGTTGTTCAAGGCGGTAAAAAAGCCTGAGCTGAAAATCCCGATTCCGGCAAACAGAAAGGCAAATGAAAAGAGAAAAAATCCATGAATGGTAATTTCTGTAAGTTCCTGGTCGTAGCCCACGAAAAGGCGGGTCAGGGTTTCCGCCGAAACAAAGGCTGTTGCCACCATGAGTAATGATACCGAAAGAATTATGGCAAGGCTTTTACATAAGAGATTGTGGAGCTGCTTCCAGTTTTTTGCCCCGAGATGGTAACTGAACAATGGGGCACTTCCCACGGAATATCCGATAAATGTGGAAGAAAAAATAAAATTAACATACATAAGGACCCCGTAGGCTGCAACTCCGTTTTCACCGGCATATTTCAAGAGCTGGATATTGTAAAGAATGCCTACCAGCGACATTGAAATATTGCTGAGAAGTTCCGAA